>CAILWD010000661.1 GCA_903837815.1 uncultured Chloroflexota bacterium
ATTTATTCTACATTTGCTTAAATGAGACATAAATTATCGTTTTATGCAATTGCTTGTGCTGTCCCTTGCTTTGTACTGTCTTATAGCGCGCGATTGTGCGGGCCAGAATAGTCGGAATTAACCGTTTAGCCTTCCGCTTGCGCATAGATATTCGAAGGGCGCGGCAAATTTCTTGATGCCCATCTGCGGGGAATTCGACAAGTGTATCAAAAAATCGTCTAACGTACATACCCGCCTGCAAGCCTGCTACTGCAAAACAAAACTGGATAAATCCCCGACTACAAAACGGCGGATAGCGCAGAAAATGTGAAGCAAGACCCCAATGTCTTTAAAAACCAACTCACCCGCGAAGGATTGATTTCGGGGTGAGTTGGTTTAATTTTCGGGAAATCTACTTTTTCTTTGCGGCCTTTTTCACAACCTTTTTCACGGGTTTCCTGGCAGCGGGCTTCTTAATGATGGCTTTTTGGGCAACCGCCTTTTTGCTCTTGGATGCAGCAACCGTCTTCTTTGTGATCGCCTTCGACTTTTGACCTGCAGCTTTTTCAGCTTCTGGAGTTTTGTCCATCCACTCGATGATGGCGTTGCCGAACTCGGAGCATTTGATTTCTTGCGCGCCGTCCATCAGGCGGGCGAAGTCGTAGGTAACGGTCTTCGCGGCAACGGCTCCTTCCATGCCTTTGACGATCAAGTCGGCGGCTTCGGCCCAGCCCATGTAGCGCAGCATCATCTCGCCGGAGAGGATGACCGAACCGGGGTTGACCTTGTCGAGATCGGCGTACTTGGGCGCGGTCCCGTGTGTGGCTTCGAAGATGGCGTGACCGGTCTCGTAGTTGATGTTCGCGCCCGGGGCGATTCCAATCCCGCCGACCTGGGCAGCCAGCGCGTCGGAGAGATAGTCACCGTTCAGGTTGAGGGTGGCGATCACATCGTAATCCTTCGGACGGATCAGCACGAATTGCAGGGTTACATCGGCAATCGAATCCTTGATGAGAAGTTTGCCCTTCCATTTGCCGTCGCCGTGCGTCTCCCACAACGCCAGCGCCTCTTCCACTTCCTTCTTGATGCTTTCCTGCTGTTCGGGACTCATCATCTCGAATCCGGGGTCGATCATCCGCGCGTTTTCTTCGACGCCCAGGCCGGGTTTGGCTTCCTTGTTGCCCAGAATCCAGGTCTCGCGTTCGGTCACAATCTCGTTGCGGAATTCACGCTTGGCGAGGCTGTAACCCCAATCTTTGAACGCGCCTTCGGTGAACTTCATGATATTGCCCTTGTGGACGAGGTTGACGCTCTTGCGCTTGTTCTTCAACGCCCATCCAATCGCAGCACGGACGAGACGTTCTGTCCCCTCCACTGAAACTGGTTTGAACCCGATGCCCGCCGTGTCCGGAAAACGCATCTTGGCATATTCCTTCGGGAAGGCTTCCTTGAATAAAGCCTTGAACTTCTGGTTTTCTTCCGTTCCGTGCTTGAACTCGATACCGGCGTAGATGTCTTCGGTGTTCTCGCGGAAGATGACCATGTCTACGGATTCGGGATGGTTGACAGGGGAGGGCACGCCCTGATACCAGCGGACAGGGCGCTGGCAGGCATAGAGGTCAAGCAGTTTGCGGAGCGCCACGTTCAAAGAGCGGATTCCGCCGCCGATGGGGGTGGTGAGCGGTCCCTTGATGCCGATCAAAAATTCCTTGAAGGCTTCGGTGGTTTCATCGGGCAGCCAACTCTGGAACATCTTGAACGATTTTTCACCCGCGTAAACTTCCATCCAGTGGATTTTGCGTTTGCCGCCGTAGGCCTTCTCCACAGCCGCGTCCATTACGCGCACTGAGGCCCGCCAAATATCGCGTCCGGTCCCGTCGCCTTCCACGTAGGGGATGATTGGGTTATCAGGGACGTTGAGTTTTCCGTTTTCGATTGAAATCTTTGCCCCGCCTTCGGGGACTTTTACATTGGTGTATGACATCTGCTTCTCTCCTTTGACTTGTTTTGACGCATTATAACAGTTGAAGAATTCCCTATTCTGCCTGGGCGGATTTTGTTCTGCTGTCTGTTTGAATCCTGCTTGTTTCCAAAGTTACAGTTTTTCATTTTTGCGTTCAAAATTCCTTGACGCGCATTCCACGTCCGCGTATAATTTCAATGTTGGATACAAGAAAGCCTATCTTACAACAGCAAGCGCTTGAGGGAACTCCTCGAAGCGCTTGCCTTTGTTTGTCTCTGATGCGCACGGACTATGTGCCGGCAGGGACTTCTTGCTAAGCACTTTATTTTTGAGGAGAGTACCCAGTGGAAACGAAGGGACTGACCGCGCTCCGTATCAGCCTTGCCTCGCCGCAAACGATCATGTCATGGTCGTATGGAGAGGTGCTTAAACCCGAAACCATCAACTATCGCCGCCTCCGCCCAGAGAAGGACGGGCTTTTCTGCGAGGCAATTTTTGGACCCACCCGCGACTGGCAGTGTTACTGCGGAAAATACAAGAATCCCCGCTACAAGGGCATCACCTGTGACAAATGCGGCGTCGAAGTGACTCGTTCCGCCGTCCGCCGTGAGCGCATGGGGCACATCACCCTCGCCACGCCGGTGGCGCACATCTGGTACACCCGCCGCATCCCGTCGCAAATGGGGATGTTGCTCGACATCTCGCGCCGCAACCTCGACCGCGTGCTGTACTTCGCCCAGTACATCGTTACCTATGTGGACGAGGATGCGCGCAAGAAGGCGCTTCAGCGGCTGGAAGATGAAATCTCGGTTTCGGAGCGCGAGCAGGCTGCCAGCGTAAACGCCCAGATTGCAGAAATCAAACGCGCCCGCGACCATAAAATTACCGAACTCAAACAGAAATTGGTCGCCATCGAGCAGGGCTACGACGAAGGCATTGCCGAGCAGATGGACCCCATCATCAAGGAAGGGCAAAGGCTCGAAAAGGCTTTGCAAGAGCAGATGGGCGAGGCGGCGAAGAAAACCTTTGTTTTTGAATCCACTGGCGAGAAAATTCTCGACGCTGGCGACAAAATCAGCAGCAAGCACATTTCGCATGTTCAAAAGAGCGTTCAAAAGAAGATGGAATCGCTCGAAAACGAATTGAAGGACAAGAAGCAGCGCGAACTGGACGAAGTCAAAAATCAGTCTTCCGCCATCAAAGCCCAGGCAGATTTGGAGATGGAAGCCCTGCGCGGCGCATTGGAAACCGACAGTTCCGCTTCCTCCAATAACTCTTCGCGCCTGCGCGACGAACTGCTGGAACTGCGCCCCTTCACCTTCATCAGCGAAATTCGCTACCGCGAACTCAAACAGCGTTGGGGACAGGTCTTCCGCGCCGACATGGGCGCCGAAGCCTTCTTCGACATTCTCGAACGCCTCGATCTCGACAAACTCTCCGAAGAACTTTGGCATGAGGTCAAGACCACCAAGAGCAAGCAGAAGCGCAAGAAGTCTACAACCCGCTTGAAGGTAGTGGAAGCCTTCCGCCGTTCCGGAAACAGCCCGGCGTGGATGATCCTCACCGTCCTGCCGGTCATTCCTCCCGACCTGCGCCCGATGGTGCAACTCGACGGCGGACGTTTCGCCACCTCCGACCTCAACGACCTGTACCGCCGCGTCATCAACCGCAACAACCGCTTGAAGAGATTGCTCGAACTTGGCGCGCCGGATGTCATCATCCGCAACGAGAAGCGCATGTTGCAGGAAGCCGTTGATAGCCTCATCGATAACAGCCAGCGTGGCAAAGCCCTCAGCCGCCGCGGACGCCGCGAACTCAAGTCTTTGAGCGACATGCTAAAAGGCAAGAAGGGACGTTTCCGCCGCAACCTCCTCGGCAAGCGTGTGGACTATTCTGGGCGTTCGGTGATCGTGGTCGGCCCCCAACTCAAACTCAACCAGTGCGGTCTGCCCAAGAGCATGGCGCTGGAACTCTACCGCCCGTTTGTGATTGCCCGCCTCGTGCAGAACAATTACGCGGCGAACGTCAAAGGCGCGCGCCGTCTCATCGAGCGCAACCGCCCCGAAGTTTGGGAAGCCCTCGAAGGCGTCATCGGTGATCGCCCCGTCATGTTGAATCGCGCGCCCACCTTGCACCGTTTGGGCATTCAGGCGTTTGAGCCGATTCTCATCGAAGGTTCCGCCATTCAACTGCACCCGCTGGTCACCACCGCTTTCAACGCGGACTTCGACGGCGACCAGATGGCGGTCCACGTTCCGCTTTCACAAAAGGCTGTCCAGGAAGCCCGCGACCTGATGCTGGCTTCGAAGAACCTGCTCAAACCCGCCGATGGTGAACCCATCATTTCGCCGTCCAAAGATATGGTGCTGGGCGTGTATTACCTGACCATGTCGCAGAAGGCTAACCACCGCGGCGATGGCCGCGCTTTCGCCAGCATGGACGAAGTGGAACTGGCGTATGCCCTCGACCAGGTCGAAATTCACTCCGAAATCAAATTCCGCGCGAAGACCTGGTACGACGAAAAGGGTGACCGCCTGCCCGAAGTTGAAACCCGCGTAGTCGACACCACTGTCGGGCGTGTTCTGTTCAACCGTGTTTTGCCGGAACAAGTCCAGTTTATGAATGAGAAACTGGATAAGGGCGGCGTGAAGGACTTGATCGCCGAAGTCTACGAACTATGTGGGCGCGAAATCACCACCGAGGTGGCAGACGCCATTAAACACATTGGGTTCGAGTACGCGACCAAATCCGGCACCACGCTGGCGGTTGCCGATATTTCCATCCCGCCCGAACGCAAGGGGATTATCGACGAAGCCCTGAAGCAGGTCGAGGTGGTGCTGCGCGATTTCCGCCGTGGTTTGCTCACCGAGCAGGAAAAGAACGAGCGCGAAATCGAAATCTGGCAGCAGACCACCGAGCACGTGGGCGGCGCGGTCAAACGCCACATGGACCCCGATGGCAACCTCTCCATCATGGCGACTTCCGGCGCAACCAAGGGCGGTTTCTCCACCATTTCGCAACTGGCAGGTATGCGCGGTTTGATGGCTGACCCGTCCGGGCGCATCATCCCCATGCCCATCCGTTCCAACTTCCGCGAAGGTCTGACCGCGCAGGAATACTTCATCTCCACGCACGGCGCGCGCAAGGGTCTTGCCGATACCGCCCTCCGCACGGCAGACGCGGGCTACCTGACCCGCCGCCTGGTGGATATTGCCCAGGACATCATCATCAACGAACACGACTGCGGCACGCACGACGGCGTGTGGATTCGCAAAGCGGACGATGTTGCGGGTCAATCGCTCACCAGCCGCATTTACAGCCGGCTCACAGCAGACCGCATCTTCGACCCGAATACCGGCGAAGTGCTTGCCGAACGGGATGAAGTCATCACCCACGAACTGGCGCGCAAGATCGTCAACGCGGGCGTGACCGAAATCAAACTCCGCTCGCCCATGACCTGCGAACTGGCTCACGGCATCTGTTCGAAATGTTACGGCATCGACCTCGGACGCGGCGAACTGGTGGACCTCGGCGCGGCAGTCGGCATTGTCGCCGCCCAATCCATCGGCGAACCCGGCACCCAGTTGACTCTCCGCACCTTCCACACCGGCGGTGTGGCTTCCCAGGGCGCAGCGGACATCACCACCGGTCTGCCCCGCGTGGAGGAAATTTTCGAAGCCCGCAAGATGCCGAAAGGTGAAGCGGTTGTGGCGGAGATCGCCGGCACGGTGCGCGTCATTCAATCCGAAAAATATACCGACATGCGCGAAGTTCACATCGAGTATGCCGAGATGATCCACGATGAATACCCGATCCCTGAAGACTGGAAATTCGTCGCCAAGGATGAATCTGAAGTGCAGGTTGGAGACATCCTCGCCACAAAAGAGAAAGCCACCATCACCGCCCAGCACAACGGGCGTGTGGCTGTGGAAAAGAAGGATCGCAAGATCATCGTCTCCTATGAACAGCGCGAAGAGGTGATCGAGGATATTCCCACCTCATCCCGCCTGCTTGTAAAGAATGGCGCCCACGTTGAAGCTGGTCAACCGTTGACCGAAGGTTCGCTCAACCCGCATCGCGTGCTCAAGATTCAGGGACGCGACGCCTGCCAGATGTACCTGATGACCGAAGTACAGAAGGTGTACCGCTCGCAGGGTCAGAACATCCACGACAAGCACTTCGAGGTCATCATCCGCAAGATGTTGAGCAAGGTGCAGGTGACCCGCCCCGGCGACACCAAGTTCCTGCCCGGCGACGCCGTGGATCGCCTCGAAATCCGCAAGGTGAACGAAGCCCTGATTGCCGAAGGCAAACAGCCCTCGAAATTCCAGGAAGTGCTGCTCGGCGTGACGAAAGCCTCGCTCAGCACCGACTCCTTCCTCTCCGCCTCCTCCTTCCAGCACACCATCAAGGTGCTGGCGAGCGCGGCAATCGGCTCCACCACCGACCCGCTCTTCGGCTTGAAGGAGAACGTCATCATCGGCAAACTCATCCCCGCAGGGACGGGCTTTATCCACGGACGTTTTACGGATGAACAGTCGCAGAATAACGCGCGGCAGTGGTCGCAGACCCCAGATACTTCTGCGGGCGATTAGTCAGTAATTAGTGGTCAGTAATCAGTAATCAGGAGGCGGCTCTTTGTGGGCCGCTTCTTGTATAATTAAAACATGCCTGCGCCGTACGCGATTTCAAAAAAGCCGATGGGACTGCCCACACGGGGGAAGACTGCCTCGAATCGCCTGAGGCGGGTGGACAACTTCATCCTGCTCTACGAACCTTCGATTTTGACCTCCCCCCGATTTCACGACGCCTTTTTTGTCGATTTGGGCTACGGCTTCGACGCCCGCACCACCCTCGAAAGCGCGGAACGTTTCAGGCGGGTCAATCCGAACCTGCCCATCCTCGGCGTGGAAATCGAAAAAGACCGCGTGGAAGCCGCCCTGCCTTACGCGGATTCCATCACCCATTTTCGGCTTGGCGGATTCAACCTGCCGCTGCGGACTGGCGAAACCGTCAGGCTGATCCGCGCCTTCAATGTGTTGCGGCAATACGAAAAGAAGGATTTTCTCCCTGCGTACGAAACGCTTGCCCCCTACGTCCTGCCCGGCGGATTGATGATCGAAGGCACATCGAATCCGTTTGGCAGTTTGTGGGTGGCAAACCTGGCTAGAAAAGTGAAAGATACCCGGAGCAGCGTCGAAGGGTGGAAGATGGAGGCGCTGGTTTTCAGCACCAACTTCCGCATCGGATTCGACATCACGGATTTTCAAACAGTCCTGCCCAAAAATCTCATCCACCACGTTGTATCGGGCGAACCGATTTTCGATTTCTTCGAAGATTGGAAACGCTCCGCCGCGGAGACCTCGGCGGCAAAGACCTTCGGCTTGCGGCAATGGTTCATCGCTTCGGCGGAATCTCTTGCAGCAAAAGGTTATCGAATAGACCTGCGCAAAAAGTGGCTGGCAAAAGGCTGGCTGATCTGGAATCAAGAATGAAAACCCCCCACATTGTATTTTTATCCCTGCTTTTTATCCTGTCTGCGTGCGGCGGCAACGCGCCCGCGACTCTGCCCACCGTTCCCGTCACCGAGGCGCAGGGAATCACTTTTTCCAACACCGTGGTTAGCCTGACCTTCGACGACGGCGACGCGGACAATTATTCGGTGCGCTCCTCCCTTGCGGAAAATAATCTTCATGCCACTTTCTATGTTGTGAGCGGATTCACCAATTCAAATGGCTACATGACTGACGACCAGCTCCGCGATCTGTACAACGACGGCAACGAAATCGGCGGGCATACCCTCAGTCACATCAAACTGACTGAAGTGCGCGGCGAAGACTTGAAGCGCGAAGTCTGCCAGGACCGCGACAACCTTGTCTCGTACGGCTTTGAGGTGGCATCCTTTGCCTATCCCTTCGGATATTATGACGACGAAGCGCAAAAAATGGTGAAGGATTGCGGTTACCAAAACGCACGCGGCGTTTCGGGCGGACCTGAGATACTTCCCCCGGCAGACGGCTATGGTCTTCGCGCCATGCCCTACGTCGTCAGCGATACCCGCTTCTCGAAATTGACCCGTTACGTGACCGACGTGGAAAAAGGCGGCGGCGGGTGGGTGATCTTCGTCTTTCACCACGTCTGCGATGGCTGTGACCAGTATGCCGTCAAATTGGACGTTTTCGAAAAATTTGCCCGCTGGCTCGGCAAACAGCAAGCCAACGGGCTGGTGGTAAAAACAGTGGGCGAAGTGATGAGCGCGGAATAGAATCAGGCCAGCAACGTTTTTAGAATCTTCCGCGCCTGTGCCTGCAAACGACGCGGTTGAATTGCCGACATCTCCACCCGTTTTGCTTTCACCAGGTTTGCAAACCGCGCAATCCCGCGCCCAAGCGCATTGGCAAAGGTTTCATCTTTTGGCGCGTCGTCCTCCAGCCAAAAGCCGAGGATGTGCAGGGTGTTTGTCTTGCGGTCCAGTTTCGGGTCGAGCCGCGCCACCAAATCGTCGCCGTACAAAATGGGCAGGGTGTAATATCCCCAACGGCGCTGGTGGACAGGCTTGTAAACTTCCCAGATATACTCGAAATCGAA
>CAILWD010000662.1 GCA_903837815.1 uncultured Chloroflexota bacterium
GATCAATGAAACCACAAAAAAACAATACCTGCTTCAAATGCCGCACACACCTGAGGGCTGGTACGTGCGACCTCAACGACTTTTGCGCGGGATGCAGCGGAGGAGTTCAGAAAGCCAAGTGCCTTACGGATTGGAAGAATCGGCAAAATGACGTACTCCAATTGCCAGATCGACCAGATGGATCTCGCCAGCCTAAAAATGGCGTCGACGTACTGATGCTTGCGTAAAGTAAGCCTTAAACAAGCCGTAAATACCCGTATTTTTTATTTTTTGGAATTCAAAAATGAAACCACAAAAAAATAAGACCTGCTTTAAGTGTCGTACGCGTCTGCGCGTTGGTGAAGAATGGCAAGTTGCTGCCTGCGTAAGGGAGCATAAAGACGACCCAATCGAGTGCTGTGTGAACGGCACACCTTCCAACTGCAAGCAATGTATCCAAGAGTGTGTCGACGCTGCCATCATGGCCCCCAGCTATGAGGCAATAGCTCCGTGCATCAGAAACAATAAGTGTTTAGGCTAAGGTACAAGTGAAAGGAAGAACATGAATTACAACAACCTCTCTCCCAAACTCCGGAAAGACAGCATCCGAATCCAGCCGGTACGGAAGGCTCTCAAGGTCCGCAGCAGATTGCAGGCTGGCTGCACACCAGACAATAATTGCGTGGATTGTAAAGGTCTGTTGGAAACTCGCATATGTTTGGAAAAATGGAAAGAACAACAATCCCCCACTTTTTTTAACTAACAGGAGTTACGCAAAACGACCAAAGAGTCCGCCAATCCACGCCAATCTGCACGAATCGAAAGCCGATTAGCGAAAATTCGTGAAGATCAGCGGAGGGGAACGTTATTTTGCGTAAGTCCTGACTAAGTCTGAAAAGGTGAGCGTGAAAGGAAAAAAGACCGGACTTGAGGGGTGGAAGTTGAATAAAAAAACATCCGGTTTGCTCCTTTCGGGTGAGCTGGATGTTTTTTACAATTTGCAGAAAAAACGTACCAGAGGATGTAGTTTTACGCGCGAACCTGGCATACGGATAAAGGTGGATTTATCCTGCAGAGTCACCAGGGTTTCGATGGTGGCAAGGTTGGCTGCCAGCAAATCATCAGTCACCACTCCGTCGGGATGGGGATAGACAAGGCGAACCAGGTCACGTTCCACAGGCTCCAGGGACTCCCAGATATTTTCAAAGCGTTTTCGAAATACTCCGTGACGATCTGCGATGAAATCGGACACCCCTGCCACACCGTTCAGGCATCCGTACACCCCATCACGAATTTCCTCACAAGTGAAAAGGCGGGTATAGGAGGCTGCCAACTCGATCCCAAGCGGCAGACCGATTAGCAGGCTACAAATTTGTATTACCAGCGGCAGGTCAGCAGGACTAATCACAAAATCGGATTTCGCCCGCCGCGCAATCTCCTGAAACAACTGCAATGCAGGGTAGCGATTAATGATGGCGTTAATGTCGCCATTAAATTTCCAGTCCGACCCTTCTTCCGGCAGGGAAGGATATTCGAGCCCATTGATGTGGACGACCTTCTCGCCCTTAATCCCAAGATGTTTACGAGTGGTTATGATGAATTTTATACGCGGACAATGGTTGACCAAGACTCTAACCAGATCGGTCTGGGTGGGGAGTTCGTCCAGATTATCCAGGATAATCAGACATTCCTTATCTCTCAGGGCATTGAGCAGGTTTGTGCGATTCTCTGAGGAATTAGATGAAGATATCCCAAGAGCCTGCATGATCTCCAACGTCAGATTCATGGGCTGGGGCATGTTCCGATTCAAGAGCGCCAAATAGACTCCGTCCCGCCAGGCGCTACAGTCCAGGTCTGCGGCGTGCAAAGCCAGGCGCGTTTTCCCGGCCCCGATCACCCCTTTGATGACAATTACCCGATGCTCGGCGCTTTCCAGCAGGTCTAAAATTTGCCCAATCTCATGCGCACGGTTAAAGAAGGGCAGGGTGATATCTGGAAACAATTCAGTACCATGGTCGACGGTCGCCGGTTGGACTCGCCAGTCTGTATTTTGCATTCCCATCCAATTTGCAGTTCGAATCTCCTGCGCCAGCAGGATGGTTTCCTCCTCGGGTTCGATATCCAGCGCCAAATGCAACTCAGCCTGAAAATCATGATAACAACGGAGAGCCTGGTTGCGCTTTCCCTGGAGTTGTAGCGCCCTCATTTGCATTCGTAATGCTTCTTCATCCAAAGGCTCGTACCGCAGGATTTGGGCGAGGAGCGCAATACACTGGTCAAGCCTGCCGCGAGCAAAGTAATACGCGGCGACCGCCCTCTGACTCCATAGCAGGTCGCTCTGGAGTTCCTGCCGCATGGCGGGCACACGTTCATCCAATGCCCCGCCTGTGTTAGGCAGATATCCATCCAGTAGACTCCCGCCATACATGGGCAGCAGGCTCTCTATCTTTTCATTGCAGGTGCGGCATACTTCCAGACGGCGATGCGAGTGATGGCGGATGAATTGACGGGTAAGTTTTAAGTTCTCGGAAAATTGAGCAACATCCGATACCAGGCCGGCTTCAGGATTTACTCGAATAGTGGCTGAATCAATTAACAGGACAGGCGTTACGCGGACATCATCCTTCAAGAGCTTGCGCAAACGATGAATGACCTGCCTGACGTTCTGGCTGGCGCGCTGGTCATTATGATCAGGATAAAGCATCAACGCAAGGTCGGCTCGGCGGAAGGTTTTTTCCGGCTGGAGCGCCATCAACGTCATCAGCAAGAGGGAAGTATCCGCGCGAAACTGAATGATCTCACCATCCGGAAGAATAGCGTGAGCTCTTCCCAAAAGACGAACCTTCAGGCTTGCTGTATCGAGGTCTATGTTCATATATACGCAGTAAAAAAAGGAGCGGCATACCAGTAGATAGAACCCGCTTGCCGTTAACGCCAATCTTACACTTTCATCAAATAAAAGGCAATATCTCTTGGGGACAAAACTATGACAGATGCAAAGTCAGAAAATCTTTAACGCAACACTTGCGTTGCGCGCTGACGCGGTGCGCCACAGAAGGCGAAAGACTCATTTTTTCAATTTGCTTGCTCTTCGTTTTTCGCGTTACATCTTACTGCAAGGTCGGAAGTCGTGTCAATAGACTTTTCTACCGGCATGGAGACAAAACAGAGATGGGCAAGTTTTAAGTTGAAACATCCCATCCCTGCTTTTCTCTCATCGCAGGATGCGGAGAACGGAAGTCCGCATAATAAAATCCTACTGCTTTCCCAACATTTTTTCTACGAATTTTGGCTTGGCTTGCGCGGAGGATCGGCGGGGGTGTTACCGCGCCCTCCCCCACGGAGCGTAGTCTTTACAGAAAAACCACAGCGCGGAATTTTGACTTTGCAGGTTTGCGATATTATATTCATGGGTATCTCCTATTTTTAGCAGGCTGCTTTCTAACAAACCACATTACACATCAAAGCGACACAACGTTCATAATTCGGTTGAGCTTCGCAATTTTGCTTACACGTCTTGCAGCGACTCATGGGGCTTTGGCTTCCCGCGCGCAACTGCGTTCGCACGCACAACTGCGCCGTTTTCCTCGTCACTCGCTGGGTCATGTTCTCACCTCCTGCGGCTGGGCTGCCATTTCATCTGAACTAAGCAACTTTTGGCTCAACGACAGCCGCTGGCTGGCGTTTGAATTTGTCCAAGTTCCAAGCCTTTTTATTCGGGATGTCTTCGAGCGCCCGCGCGGCATGGCTTAGCAACGCGTCACGATCCTTCGCAATCAAAGACTGCAGTTCCTCCACCATGTGGCGACGGCGCAGTTTTTCTGAAGCGAATAACAATCCCGGTGGAATGCTGATTTTGCCGTCATTGACCAATTGGACATATAGTCGCTCGCCAAATCCCCGGTTCTGACGAGACTCGGGAGCCTCCTGCCATGCACGCAAGGCTGCCGCGGGCTGTGCGGTCATCCTTTCTCGTACTGCCAGCCCATAATACAGTACAAGCACAGACAATACCGACTGCATGTCGCCCGTGCCTTTGTCTGCCAACAGCCAGCGGATATCCACATTCCGGCGCAGACAAAAATCGGCCAATTCACTGCCGACTGAATTCGCTTCGGATTCAGTCAGTTCCTGAAGCCAGGATCGGAAGGCAGACAACTCCTCCCGCTGGGTATTGGATAGCCCCCCCACCACGTCCAAGTCCTGATTGAAAGCCCAGGCTTTGAGCAGAGCGCCAAGGCTGGAACGTTGGATATATTTCGCCTTAAATTTTTGCATCCATCCAGAAGAATTTTCCTTTAAAGACGCCCATTGACTTGTAAGTTTCTTTTCCGACGCTCCCAGCGTCCAATCCGGACTAAAAACCAGCCACGCAAGCAAGATTACCAGAATCAAGACCAAATAAAACAGCATAAGATACTCCTTTCATCTACTTTGGATGTGTTTTTAACAATTTCTCTGCGTATTGTAGTTGGCAGGCGTGACATAAGTGTGACAAACCATGCCGTTCCATACAGCAGCAGACTGGTTATTAGGTTTTCGGGCAGTATTTTTCCAGATATCCGCTGTACCATGCATCGCTACAGGTCTGAAGGCATTTATGCTCCTTGCACAGGCTTTGGCTGGGATTCATGCCTTTCTCGCTTCGTCGAAAATGAGCACCTTCGCATGTTTCCGGGCAATAGCCAACCCTGGTTTGGTAGTGAAGATGCAGCGGATTTCTTGTTTTATCCACTGTCAATTCATCCTTGCGGGTTGTAATAATTCGGGCCGTACACCGAATTAACAATATATCCATACTCTTCACATTCAGAATAACAGGCATTTCGAAATTCTTGATTCCCTCCGAGATACTGATCCACTTCCTGGTCACACAACTGGTAACAGGTGGTACCGGATTGAATGGAGGTCCTAACTTGAATTCCGCTTGAGATTGATTGTGGATTCATTTTTTCTCCTGATTGAATTTTAAATAAAGCCGGCTTTGGCTTATATGACACGCGTTATGGCTGTAAAAAGTCTAATAGAGAATCAGCGCATTGCGAGCCTTCATATCCTGCAGCCATGCATGTTGAGATCCACTGTTGTCCAATTTCCTTCCAGGATTCCATTGTGCGGGTGTTTTTAAGAAAGAAGCTGGCGGCGGCGGGATGAAGATATCCAATGGATTCATCCGAGAGCAGGCTCAGGCTTTGAACCGGGGACAGGGTTTCTGCTCCGCTCCAGGCGGCGGATAGTTCGGCGCGATGCTCAAAAATTACAGTCAACAGTTGTGAAACCATCTCGTCCGGAAAAGTATCCATGGCGGCAATCACCGCCGTGATTCCCAATGTTTCCACAGGGCTTTCAAGCCCCGGATATGCGCCCGCCGAAATCACGGTGCGATGATATACGCCCGGATTATTCTTTATGATTATTTCGGCAGAAGCGGCATCAATTTGCAACAGTTTGACGTCGGTTCCGCTTTCGGCAAACAGGTTGGCGATGGTCAATGTAGGCACAGCCCCCGTCCAGAAGAATGCGTCAATCTGGTTGTTTTTCAAGGCTTCCGCAGACGGAATCACATCCAACTTCTGGCGCTGGATGTCCTTGTCGAGGTCAATCCCCAACACTGGCATGACAAAACCCGCCATTTCCTCTGCGCAGCCCCCCGTCACCCCGGTAGAGACGCGCTTGCCTTTCAAGTCTGCCAGGCTGTTAATTCCGGCGTCTGAACGAACGACGATTTGCAGGGGCTGCTCATATAATCCAAACAGGATTCGCACCGGTTTTTTGTCGGGCGAGATCGAGGGGAGCGCCCCCTGGTTGATTTTGGCGATGTGATAATCATGAGCAAAAATCAATTGCGCTTTGCCATCCGTCAATAACTTGAGGTTGTCCAGAGAGCCAAGCGTTTCCTGGTCAGAAAAGCCAACTCCTGAAATGTATTGAGGCAACATGCGAACCATTTCTTTTGCCAGCGGATTCCAGACGCCGCCCTTTGAGGCGCTTGCAATGATGATGTTTGAACTTGAGGTTGATTCTGGTTGCGAGGAACATGCGAACAGGAAGACAATCAGCGCAACGATGATGGCGGCACGGAACCAAATTTTCATTTTATTCTCCTTTTGGTGGGGCTCGGCTGTTTTTATTCAGAGCCGGCTCCCAAGTCATATTTATTTGTATCGTACCCACAAGCCGTGACATGAACGTGACCGCAAGTTCCGTTTCGCCTTCAAAAAAATAGGCACGGGATGATCCCCGCCGTCACGCTTTGGTCACATGCGGGGCATATACTGAGCCTATATGGCTGACCATGCTCAAAACCATTAAAGGAGAAGGAATGATTGCGGTTTCACACCGAAACGGATTTAAAGTCCGCACCCAATGCCAGGTTGGCTATTGGAGTTTCGACTCAATCGATCTGGGTGAAAACATGACGGAACAACAGAGATGCAATAACACCTGCATTGAAGAGCGAAACAAGCGCTCCTGGAATTGCGGATGGGCGGGCTGGCCGCAGGATGACCCGGCGAATATGTGCTATGGCAACAACAACGGCAAAGAGTTGGACAGTTGCATGTCCACCTGCTGGTCTCCGCAGGAAATGAACACGTACAGACCTCAAGCGGGAAAACCCTATAACTCCATCTATGGAGATGAATGCTTTGATTGGTTTTTGAAACGTGCCAATGCGGGCATGGCCTACGGCGAGAATAGAGCCGAATGGGATCGCTGCATGACAACCTTTAAATGATGGCAGGCATGACATGTACGGCCGCAATCAACACCAGAGGAGAAAAAATGAATATTCTTTCAAACCTGAACAGGGTTAAAGTCCGCGCCCAATGCCTGGAAGGTTTTCGAATCAGATCACAGCTGCTGGCCGGCAGACCCGTCTGGGCAAATTTACCCAATGAAAGTGAAATTATGCACCCCTATTTCACCTGCGATACCCAACCCTGTCAATTCGAGCGGAATGGCATGGTTTGTTGGGACACCCACCAATATGTCTGGGGGAGGCCCCTTGTTGAATGTGAGCCGCCCGATCCACCCCACGGCGTTTGATCGATAAACAGCACCCAGCGACCCTTGCCAAAGACGAGGGAACATCATGAAACCGACGTACGAGTGACACCCGCCTACAAAAAACGGCTGGGATTGGGGTGGGAACATCACAATCGTCACGTACTGGTCACGTGTAGAGCATATACTGAGCCTGTAGATAGACTATGCTCAAACCATTAAAGGAGAAAAAATGAATACTCTTTCTAGCCACCGTACAGTTAGAAAAATGAAAACCGACTCTGCAAATCAGTCGAAGTATGTGAAGAACGCCGGTCTTGGGCTGGACCTTCGCACAGGGATGCACGGCGGGATTCAGGCGGGCAATGCGGCCACGGATGCCTGTTATGCCGAGCGTAACTGGCATAACTTAACAAATTTTTGTATCTATGACACATCCAAGTGTTACCCACATGATAAGTTAAAAGAGTGCTTGAGAAAGGCAGGCATAACGGACTTTACAGGTTGGAAGCTATATTAACCCACTGCTGGACCGAAATAAACAGCACCCAACGCCTCTTGCAACAGATGAAGGAAAAGCCGGAATTCGATGGAAAAGTGACAGCCAGTTGCACAAAAAACCGGCTGGAACGGGCGGGAGTTTCACAGTTGTCACGTATGCGTCACGTGCGGTACATATACTGAGCCTGTGTGGCAGATTATGCTCAAACGAAGGAGATAAGACGTATGAAAACTGAAAAACATGAACAACGGAATGGCATTCCTGTTCAATCCCAGCTTAAGGTATGTTGGTTATGCACGGGAAACCAGGCAGAGAAATGCAAAACAGAAAATAAAATACGCGTGTCTGGGATTGATAACAACAATCATTATCAACTAAAAATAGCCGAAGAAGAATATCGGAAATGCATGAATACATGCTGAAAATCACCACGGATTCCATCACAGTTACGCTTGCCAGAGCGCCTGTGTGAAAAAATATACTCAAACCAAGGAGAAAAGGCATATGAAAACTGAAAAAAAGGACCACCACAATGGTTTCCCGGTTCAAACCCGGGTCAAGGCCGGGGCTCCCTGCCAAAATGAAAAAGCTGAAAATCGTCAGTACGAAAGAGAGCCAATGCATGACGGAGGTCTTCAGGAAGCCCTCTGATGAATATAAAAACTGCATGAATTCCTGGTGAAAATCACCACGGATTCCGTCACGGCTACGCAGCCTGTTTTGTCAGTGTTGGAAAGCCGATTTCAACAATCATATAATATAAGGAAAAAAATATGAATGCTTTTTCAAGCTTTAGCGGGCTTAAAGTCCGCACCCATTGCCTGGTTGGGTATTGGGCGCGCGATGCGTCCGAACCAGGCGAAACCCTAACAGATCAAGAAAGCTGCAACAACAAATGCATAAGAGAGCGGGATGCGCACTCCTGGAACTGCGGATGGGCAGGCTGGCCGCAGGATGACCCCTCAAATATGTGCTATGGCAACAACAACGGCAAGCAGTTGGACAGATGCATGTCCACTTGCTGGTCTCCGTCGGAGATGGCAGATGAAAGGGTTTCGCTGTTTGGGGGACCCTACGTATCTGACCTTGGAGATAAATGTTTTGCCGAGTTTCTAAACCGCTCCAAAGACCCCGCTTATAGTTTGGATGCCAACAGAGCCGAATGGGATCGCTGCGTGGCTACTTTTAAATAATAGGCAGGCGGAAGGAAAGGTCGTATCCACTCACAGAACGTGAAAAAACATTGCTAATGAGATTGCTTCGCCACCAGTACGTTTTGGCGGCGAAGCAATCTCAGCGCTCTTGAGAGCAGATGGGTTCGGTCTAAATCACGCTTGCCCTGGCAGGCGCCGCCGGGAACTGATATTTGATAGCAAAAACGGGAAACGACGTTCACATTATGACATTGGCTAAGTAGTTACCAAAAAGGTGAAAATTGATGAAGATACATTCATGTATTAAGTCCGGCTTAGTTATGGGAAGCTTCAGAGACTCCTGCAAAGAAATTCATGAAACAACCATGAAAAACGGTGATGTGGCAGTGTCTGCCAAGTGCATGACGAATGATGGTCAATACCAGTATTCAGAACTGATGATACCCGCGTATGATACAAAATATGTGCGCCTATTCAATTGCAATGGCAATTTAGACTTTTCGTGTTAGGGGACAACCAACTGCATATACGCGCTTGGCGGGGGTTCAAAACCCTGCGGCCAGCGCGTACTGGCGCTGAATACGGCGCCGCTTAGGTCGGCTTCGTCCAGCAGGGCGCTGTCCAAGTCGGCATCCACCAGGTTGGCGCCGCTCAGCGAAGCCCCACGCAGGTTGGCATTGTTCAAATTTGCCTGTGTGAAATCCACGCCGTCCAGCCAGGTATAACTCAGGTCGGCGCCAGTCAAGTTGGCACCGATTAAAATGGCGCCGCTCAGGTCAAGGTCTGACAGATACGCCCCGCGCAAGTCGGCTCCGCGTAGGTCGGCGCCCTGGGCGGCGCCGGTCATTTTAACTCCCGTAAGTACTGCGGCTCTCAAGTCTGCTCCTCCCAGAAAAGCCCCTCCGAGGTCTGCCCCTGAGAGGTTTGCCTCAGCGAGGCAGGCGCCTGTCAAATCAACCTCTACCATACGTACGCCCTCCAGGTTCAAGCCTCGCAGACTGGCGCCTTTCATTGCAGCGCCATTCATGATTGCGCCGTTTAGTTGAGCCTTTGAAAGAATAGCCCTGTCTAGAAGCGCGCCAGTGAAATCTGCACCGGTGAGATCTGTCCCCGAAAAGTCGACACCCAGCAGGCTGGTCTTGCGAAGCTTTGCCCCTGCAAGATTTGCCCCGCTCAAGTTGGTTCCGTTCATAATCCCACCGTCCAGATTGGCTCCCGCCAGGTTGGAACTGGAAAAGTCGGCATTACGTAAAATGGAATTGGACAGGTTCGAGTTGGACAAGTCCGCTCCTGATAGGTCTATTCCCGATATGTCCTGCTGGTTGATGCGCAACCCCACGCAACTCGGCGGACAACCCAAAGGCAACAGGCTTAGATACTGCAGCCTATCACCTTGAAAAACAAGCAATGCGAGAAGCGCCAGCAGCAAAACCAGAATCAGAAGCCGGCTCGGATTTCCCAATCCAGGGCGTCTTTTGGAAAACGGTTTACGATCCATCATTTTGGATAACCTCTACGCCTTCCTCTTCCATCAGAGACCGTCCGGCTTCACTTTGGATGAACGATATCCAGTCGTGGGAAATCTTCCCGGGTTCACCTTTGACAAGCAAGTAGAATGTCCGTATCAGGGGATAGTCGTTGGGCACAACCATTTGCGCAGCGGGCTGCATTCCAGCGAAGGAAATCTCTTTGACGCTGCGGTCTGCCAGATGCAAGGGGAGCAAGCCAATTGCCCCCGGATTGCGCGAAACCTCAGCCCGAACCGCCGCATGGGAGGGCTGAATTTCAACCAGCCCATCGGGAATACCTTCCCCGCCAAGCAGTTCCCCGGACACGAAATCCATCAAGGTGTCATTCTGACTTAGTACTGCAATCTCTAGGTCAGTTCCCCCTGCTTCCTTCCAATTCGTAATCTCCCCTGACAGGATCGAACGCAACTCAACCAGAGTCAGATGCGAGACAGGGTTTTGGGGATTGACCACCACACTGACGGCTTCCCGCGCAATTGGGAAGACCCTCAGTTGCGGATATTGCGCAAGTTCTTCGGCTGTCGGCGCCCGCGAGCTCATCCCAATTGTGGTTTGTCCCTTCCCTGTCCTCGAGATTCCGTCAGCGCTGTCTGTGACCGTAAATTTGAAAAAAAACTCGGGGTGCGTCCGCATGTATCCGCGCGCAAGAACAGACGCCAGAAAAAATACGGAACGCGAACCCGCCACGCCGATAAGAATTTCATCTGATGGCTCAGGGTTAATAGACGCGATAGACGGCGCGTAGATTGCGCTGACAGGCGGTGAATATCCCTGTGGCCAGCGGGTATGAATGTCGTATGTCGCGCCATCCAGAATAACACCTCCCAAATTCAAGTTCTCCCATTGAGTCTCGCTTAGGTTTCTGAAAATACTGTCGTCCAGCAGGTCGCGGTCGAGCAGTTCAGGAGTCGGAATAAGTTGCGCGGCGCTCAAGTTTGCTCCGCTTAGGTTGGCGCCACGGAAAACTGCGCCAATCAGGTTTGCTCCAGCAAGTGAGGCTCCTGACAGATTGCAACCGGTAAGGTCAGAGCCGATTAGGCTTGCGCCGCTCAGATCCGCTCCATGAAAGTTGGCTCCCGCCAGGGTGGAAAGGTTGATCCACGCTCCCCGCAGGTCTGCATAGCGCAAGTCAGCGCCGCTGAGATCGACACGATCGAGTACCCCTCCAGAAAGTTTAATTCGGTTGAGGTTTCCGCCTGAAATTTGGGAATCGTTCAGGTAGGCGCCAGACAGGTCAAGTTGGCTCAAGTCGGCATTTACAAGGCGGGTCTTGTTGAAATTTACAGCAGCCAGACGGGAGTTCGTCAGGCTTGTCCCGGTCAGGTCTGCTTGCGCAAGGTTTGCGCCGGTTAGGTTGGTGGCGTTGAATACCGCACCGGAAAGATATGCCCCGCCCAGGTCTGCCCCGATCAGATTTGCGCCCGCCAGGTTGGTCCCTTTCAAGTTGCCGCCAACAAGGTCGAATCCGGTCAGCTCTGCACCGTTAAAATCCACATCTGCCATGCTGGCATGGCGGGCAATTGCATCTATCATTACCGCGTCAATCAGGTTTCGCCTGTCCCAGTTCACAGCGCCGAGTTTTTCACCCAAGCAGACCGGTGGACACGATGGTGACCCGCCAGCCCATCGCGCAAGCGCAAGTCCCAGAGGTATGATAAGCAGAAGGAGAACAATCAGGCGTCTACTTATCATGGGATGGGGGCCGGCGTTGAACTTGCAAGAGGAGTTGTTGTCGCCTCGGTTGCCGGCGCTGTTGCCGTCGCTTGCGTTGGAGTTGGGCTGACCGGCGCAAGGCTGGGCAGAGGTAGAATGAATGGGTTGTCGCTGGGAACCAGCATGACCTGAATGTTAGGAGATAACTTATCCACATAACGCAATGTGACGACATTCGGATTGCGAGCCAGAGCCTGCCCAAGCAGGTCTAACGCATTTGATTCGGCTTTTGCGAGCATTTCGATACGGGCGGCTTCACCGGATGCCAGTTTCTGAATCTGTTCTGCTTCATATTGCTTCTTTACTGAATCTTGCAGGGCAACCTGTTTGCGCTCCACAGCAGCCGCATATTCCTTGGAGAAACTGATATTCCTAAGCAGGAAATCATCCATGATAAATCCCTTAACACCCAGCAGGCTCTCCAATTCGCTGGTCAAGTCATTTTCCAGGTCAAGTCGTTTTGAACTGTTGACTTCGTCCACCTTGTATTGGGAAACATACGTCCTTATTAGTCCGCGCAGGGTGGGGCGAATCAGGTCGGTGATGTAGCGATCCTGCCACTCGACATAGATGCGAGGGGCTTCCTCCGGGTCAATTTGAAAGATAATCGTGCAGTCGATAATCACCTCCTGC
>CAILWD010000663.1 GCA_903837815.1 uncultured Chloroflexota bacterium
AAATACGCGCTTGCCAACCAGTTGGATTATTTGCTTTTCCGCGCCGAACAGGAACGGGAATTGCGGAATGGGACTCTGCCCGCGCTGATGGATGGCGGACTCGACTTGGATTTTCACGGCTTCACCCGACTCTTCCACGCCCACGGCTGGCTCAGCGACGAGGAGTTTGATCTATGCCGACGGTTTTACGAGCACACCCGCAGCCTGCTCCCCCCGCCAGACTTGGTCGTCTCCCTCAGCGTCGCGGAAGAAACCATCAGCCAGAGGTTAGCCGCCCGAAGCAGAATCAACATCGCGACGAGCGAAGATACGGCGCTGTTCAATTCCTTCGTCGCCGAATGGCTGGATTCGATTCGCAAATCAAATTTATTGCGGTTGGATGTTTCGGGCGAAACATCGAATTACCCCCAAAGCACAACAGCAATTTTGGAGAGGCTGAAATAGCCTCTCTTATTTTTCGTTGTTTCCCGCCAGCGTTTCGAGTTTATCGCGGTCGAGGAAGGCGAATTCCATGCGGTTGACGCGGATGATGCCCTCGTCGGCGAAGCGATGCAAGGTGCGGCTGACCAGTTCGCGGGTGGTACCGACGGTGTCGGCCATCTGGTCGAGGGTCAGGTCGCGGGGGGCGGATTTCCCATCCACATGGGAATAATGCGAGAGCAGCAGGCGGGCTAATCTTCCCGCAACGGGGTGAAAGGCAAAGCCATAGACCACTTCGCGCACGCGGCGCATGTATTGGATGAGGACGAGGGAAACATCCCATGCGGCTTGAGCGTTGTGGAAGATGACGGGCATGATGTCGTTGCGTTCCCAAACATAAAGCAGGGCGTCTTCGCGAACTTCGAGCGAGGCAGGCATGGGCTGACCATCCACCACCGAGTGCCCCCAGACCACGTCGCAGGGATTCAGTTTGAAGACGACTTGTCGGCGTCCTTCGGGCGAGAGCATTGCCCACTCCAGTTTCCCGCTTGCAATGTAGGCCACATGCGACCAGACCTCGCCCTGCCAACAGACATATTCATCTTTGCGGAATCTTTTTTCGACGGCGCGTTCCATCAATTCCTGGCGGTCGCGGTCAGTCAGTTTCGAGAAGACTGGGGCTTTCGAGAGGCAGTCTAGGATTTTCTGCAAGGGGATTCTCCAAGAATTTATAAAAACGCAAAGACAGCGCGGCGGCTTCGTGATATTTTGTACACACAAAGCCCTGCTTCGGCAGTCGGATTATATCCAACATTTAGGAGAATTAAAATGACGAACGAAAGCACGAAAACCCAACGCATTGTCATGGCGGTTGTGGCGGTCATCGGCGGGTTATACCTGATGCTGCTTGCCCCCACCCAGGCGATGCAAACCCTCAAAATTGCCCTTGACCAGGTTCTGCTGCGCCTCGTGCCACACGACGCGGATTTTTACCCCGCTGTGCCAGTCCTCTCGACCACGTTCTCGGTGTGGATTATTGCCTTTGTTTTTGCAGGCGCATTTTTGTTGATACTGGCAAAGAAATTATACGAAGGTGTGAAATGGGCGCGCGCCACCGCTTTGGGCTTGTTCGCCATTCCCTCGGTGGCGGGAATCACGATGATGATTCCGTGGTTCGTGCTGGTGCTGGCTGAATACCCCGAAAAGGGCGTGCCGCCGCACACCATCAACGGGATGCCGCCCGCCATGCCCATCCTGTTCGTGAACCTGCTGTTCTATTTCGTCATCCTGCTCGCGGATCAAGATACGCTTAAGAACAAGGCGTTGAAGGTCGTTCCCTACACGGGCTTGGGCGTCGTTTCGGGTATGGTCTTCATGAATGGACAGCACGGCGTCCGCTACTTCATTCACATCCCCGGTGAGTTTGTCACCGGCGCAGACGGCTTGATTACCGCCAACCCCACCCCGCCCCCGTTTACTTCCGCGCTGGCGCATTACATCACCAACCTCGACCACCTCGACTGGAAGACCTTCGACATGGTTTCCGAGCAGGCAGTTTATAGCCCGCAGACT
>CAILWD010000664.1 GCA_903837815.1 uncultured Chloroflexota bacterium
AGGGGAACATTGCCCACTTTGGAGAAATATGGCTCGATGGGTTCGGAGAATTGAATTAGGCGTTCGGAGCCTTCGAGGATTTCGAGTATCTCCGCTCGGACTGAAAAGTCTCCTGACTTTTCAGATTGCCGACGATGGGAATCGTCGGACTCCACGATGACTTTCTTTCCAACACGCAACCCCTTTCCGCCAACCAAAGCTTCCCAAGTCAGCGAGTCGCGGCGGCGCAGGAGGAGCAGTTCAACACGTCCGCCTGTTTCTTTTTTGGCGAAGATTCTCGCGGGGATGACCCGAGTCCGATTGAGGATAAGCAAATCATCGGGTCGTAGAATCAGGCTGAGGTCACGGAAGGTTTTGTGGGACACTTCCCCGGTGACACGATCCAAAACCAAAAGTCGGGACGAATCACGCGGCTCGGCAGGAGTCTGGGCGATGGAAGATTCGGGCAGGTGGTAATCGAAGTCGGAAGTTTTCATGAGTCCTTTACTTGAGGCGCAAGGGCAAAGGCAAGGTAGAGCATCCAAATGATGAGCCCGATATGCAGGACGTCATTTTCAGAGAACCAAAATCCTTTTGCCCACAGGGATGCCGTGTTGCCGGAGATGAGATAAATAAAATAGGCGGCGATGGTCGCGCCCAGCCAGAGCCACGCACCGAGTAAGATGAGATCAAGGCGAAGTTTGTTTTTGTAATAACGTCTGCCGTTGATGACGAAGAAGGCAATGATGGCAGGCGCGGCGACCACCAAAAGCAATTCGAATGAAATCAAAAATTTGATGGGAATGAATGAGCCGATTATCACGACGATAAAATATAAGACGGCGTTGGCAATGGCATAAACCGAGAGCGCCTTGCGTAGTTTGCCAGCAGTACTTGAATATGCAATCGCCAGCGTCATGGCGTCAATGCTCCAGACCGAGGCGATGAGATAAAGGACTTCCCACCAGCTTGTCCAAAGGCAGGCTTCGCGTCCGGCGCATTTGATGGCGTAACTGAAGGCTTCGTAACTTGTGCCTGCAAGCAGCGCGCCGATGCCCCACAGCAGCAGGGCAATTCCCCACCACAGGCGGGAGATTTGACTCTCGCGGATTTTCAGGAAATAAAAACCAACAGCAATTGTTAGGACGCCAAGAAGGTAAACGATAATCGAAGTGCTCGGCTGAACGAAAATAATATTCTGCGAAGCAAATTGGAATTCGGCGAAGGGTTGAATTTGGAGCCAGGATTTTGGCGTCTGCGCAGGTGCGTACAGAATGGAATCCAATCGTCCGCAGGCGGAAAGGAAAAGGAGAATAGCAAAAGGAAAGACGGGACGTTTCATAAAATCGCTTTTTTGGTTTGGACGAATTGGCATCTTGTATCCCGATGATAATGGATTAGAATCAAAAGTGGAAGCACCCAAACATGCGGAGGCAGACATGAAACTCACATTTCACGGCGCGGCGCAAACGGTGACGGGTTCGTTGCATCTGGTGGAAGTGAACGGTTCGCGATTGTTGCTGGACTGCGGGTTATTTCAAGGGCGGCGAAACGAGACCTACGAGAAAAACAGAAAATTCCCTTTCGACGTGACAAAGATAGACGCGGTCTTGCTCTCGCACGCGCATATTGATCATTCGGGCAACCTGCCCAATCTGGTTAAGCAGGGGTATGCGGGACCCATTTATTGTACCAATGCCACGAAGGAATTGACCGACATCATGGTGCGTGATTCAGGCCACATCCAGGAGCGGCAGGCGGAAAACATCAACCACCATAAAATGAAGCGCGGCGACCTGCCCGTGGAACCGCTCTACACCGAAGCCGATGCCGAACAGGTGGAGCCTTTGCTGCACGGGGTTAAATACAATGAGCCGATTTCTGTTGCCAACGGCGTGACAGCAACTTTCTACGACGCGGGACACATCCTCGGTTCGGCGGCAATTTCACTGCGGCTGGAAGAGAAAAAGCAGAAGAGACATCTCTGGTTTTCGGGCGATATCGGGCGGCGCGGAATGCCCATTTTGCGCGACCCAATTCTTCCACCCGACGACGTGGATGTCCTGCTGATGGAATCGACCTACGGCGACAAACCGCACCGTGGTCCCGAAGAAGCTTACCAGGAAATGAAGATTGCTATCCAGCGGACGTTGGAGCGAAAAGGCAAGGTCATTATCCCGTCCTTTGCGGTGGGACGCACCCAGGAACTGGTCTACAACTTGAGCCGCATGTACGACGAAGGCGACCTGCCCAACGTGCCAGTTTACGTGGACAGCCCGCTGGCGGTGAACGCCTCGAACATCTTCCGCAGGCATGAGGAATGTTACGATGAAGAAATGAAGGCGCTGGTTCATTCGGGGCATCCCGCGCTGGATTTCAAACTGCTGACCTATATCCACGATTTGGAAGAATCAAAGGAATTGAACACGCGCACCGACCCGATGATTATTCTCTCCGCTTCGGGCATGGCAGAGGCTGGACGGGTTGTGTATCACATCCGCTGGGGAATCGAGAACAAGCGCAACACGATCATGATCGTCTCGTGGCAGTCACCCGAAACGCTGGGGCGTAAACTGGCAGACCGCGAAAAGAACGTCAAAATCATGGGAGAAACCTACCGCTGTCGCGCCGAGATCGCCACCATCGGCGGACTCTCTGCACACGCGGGTCAGGACTTTTTGGTCGAGTACGGCTCAGCGGTGAAAGGCAAGGCGGACGCCGTCTTTTTGGTGCATGGCGAGGAAAGGGGCGCGCTGCCGTTGAAGGAAAAGTTACGGGAGAACCGCGTGAAGAATGTGTACTATCCCGCCCCACAGTCAAGTGCGGAGTTGTAAATTAAAAATCAAAAGTCGCAAGTCAAAGCCCCCAGAACGCGGGGGCTTATTTATTCCAGAATTTCGAGATCAGGTTGAACAGGATCGATAAAATCACCGAGACCAAAATCGAACTGGTGACAGGGAAATAGAACGAACCATTCTCCCCTTCGATGCGGATGTCGCCGGGCAGGCGCCCGAGCGGGATGCCGAACTTCGCGGCAAGATACATTCCCCCACCGATGAAGAAGAGGACAATTCCAGCAAGCATGAGATAGCGGGCGATGGATTCCATATCTTTGAGTTTCAAGGTTGGAAAGTTTACAGGTTCAAAGGTTAACTTTCAAACTTTCCAACGTTCCAACCTGCAAACACTATAAAAGCCTCGGCTGACCTTCCTCCGTGTAGGTATACCCCAAATGCTCATATGCGGATTTGGTGGCGACGCGTCCCTGCGGGGTGCGATCGAGAAAACCGAGTTGCAACAGATACGGCTCTACCACGTCCATGATGGTGTCCTGCTCTTCGCTGATGGACGCGGCAATCGTATTCAAGCCGACGGGTCCGCCGCTGTATTTTTCGATGATGGTTTTCAGTACGCGGCGGTCAACGTCGTCCAAGCCAAGCGGATCCACTTGAAGCAAGTCCAGCGCTTCTTTGGCAACCTTCTGCGTGATGACCCCGTCCGCGCGGACTTGGGCAAAGTCGCGCACGCGACGCAAGAGGCGCAACGCCACACGCGGAGTTCCACGAGCGCGGCGCGCCATTTCTGTCACGCCTTCGGCTTCGGCTTCCACCTTCAACATGGCGGCGGCGCGGGAGACGATGGATTGCATGGCGGGCAGGTCGTAATAATCAAGGCGATAGACCGCGCCAAAACGCGCCCGCAGCGGAGCCGTCACCAATGCAAGGCGGGTCGTCGCGCCAACGATGGTGAAGCGCGGCAGTTTCAAGCGGATGGAACGCGCCGAAGGACCTTTGCCAATGACAATGTCCAGCGCGAAATCTTCCATTGCAGGGTACAACACTTCTTCGACAGCCCGACCGAGGCGGTGGACTTCGTCGATGAAAAGCACGTCACCAGCCCGAAGGTTGGTCAGGATGGCGGCAAGGTCACCCGCGCGTTCGATGACAGGGCCAGCCGTGACCTTGACGTTGACTCCCATCTCGTTGGCAAGGACATGCGCAAGGGTGGTCTTCCCCAAGCCGGGCGGTCCGTAAAAGAGGACGTGATCCAATGCTTCGCCACGATGCCTGGCGGCGTCGATCAGGATGGATAAATTCTCCTTGACCTGGTCCTGCCCGATGAGGTCGCCCAGTTTTTCGGGACGCAGGGCGTTATCTACGCGGTCTTCGGGTTTGGATTCAGGGTCGAGGGGGCGTGGTTTTGTCATGGCGGGGATTATAACAACAAACGATGTTTGCCCAAATTTCCTAACTGTTTCCCGCTTCTCCGCTTTGCCGTTTCACGCTTTCGCGGCGGCAGGCGTCGCAGGGACAGAGCGCGCGCAGGTAGTGCCAGTTGAATATGCCGGCGTCGTGCCCATCCTCCCAGACGATGGTCAACGCGTAGGAGCCGACGGCAACCACGTTTGACAGACGCGTGGCGGGAGAGTCTTCCATCTGGCGGGTGAACACTTCCGCATCGGGTTCTGGCTTCATGTTTTCATGTCCGCCGCGACAGGAGGCGCAGGGGCAGGCGGCACGCAGTAACCCAAAGGGATATACGCTGGCGTGCCCATCATCCCAGGTGACGGTGAACTCCTTTTTACTTTTGCTGGCGTTAACGCCTGTTGGTTTGTGTGACATGTTTTCCTCTTGTCTCGGAGTCCAAAGTCTCCAGACTTTGGACCTTTTATTTCCAACGTCGGGAGACGTTGGAGTTCAGATTACGGCGAAGGAACCACCGCCAGAAAATCCCCGGCAGCCCAGCCGGCGCGAGTCTCATCGTAGGGCGCGACCAGATACCACCAGGTATATCCGTCTGCCACTTCGGAACCTTCGCGCACGATAAAAACTTCATCTTCCCCGCCAAAGAAGACCGTATCGCTGTTCAACCCCGGCGCAGAGCGGATTCTCAACCCCTCGCCTTCGGTGCCGCTGATTTGAACATAGCCCCCGACGCTGATCCGGCTTGGATCGGGAGTTGGGCTGACCAGACTTGGGTCGAGGGTCGGGACAGGAGTCACATTGGGGGTATGGGTTGGGGCCGGGATCAGGGTCAGGTCGGCAGGAGCAAACCCGACTTCGGGCGAGAGGCGCGGCGAAGTGAATCCGATCACAATTAACGCAATCAACAGGAAACTGCTTGCGAATCCGACGGCGCCGAAAAATACAGAACGATTGAGGTAGGGTTTTAAATCCATTTTTCTATTCGAGAACCTTGATGAAGGGCGGTTGATTTCGCAACAACGAGCCGCAAAATCCCTTTCACATGGCGGATTATATCCTACTGGAACACGCCAATCCGAAATCGTAAATCGTAAATTGTGAGTGATATAATTCCCGCCGATGACTGACCCCACCCTTCTCAATGACCGTTATCAACTGCTGGAAAAACTGGGAGCCGGAGGCATGGCGGATGTCTTCCGCGCCCGCGATCTGATGCTCGACCGCTATGTGGCGATCAAGGTCTTGCGGAAGGATTACTCGAGCAACAAAGATTTTCAGACCAGTTTTCGCACCGAGGCGCGCGCTGCCGCGAACCTCTCGCATCCCAACATCGTCACCGTGCATGATTTCGGCTTTGCCGATGACCTGCTTTACATTGTCATGGAGTTCATCCCCGGCAAGGATTTGAAACAATTGATCCGCGAAAAGGGGCGGTTCAGCGTCGAAGCGGGCATTCCGCTCATCACCCAGGCTTGCGCCGGGTTGGGGTATGCCCACCGCGCCGGGCTGGTCCACTGTGACGTAAAACCGCATAACACGCTCGTCTCAGCCGATGGGCGGCTCAAAGTGACTGACTTCGGCATTGCGCGCGCGCTTTCCAGCATGACGCCCGGCGAACATACCGACGTTGTCTGGGGGTCGCCGCTTTACTTCTCGCCCGAACAGGCGCGGGGCGAAGCGCTCACCCCCGCATCGGATGTTTATTCCATCGGCATCGTCATGTACGAACTTCTGAGCGGCACGCCGCCGTTCACAGCCTCCACCCCCGACGAGTTGGCGCGGCTCCACATTTCTGCCCGCCCCATCCCCATCCGCGAGTACATTCCGGATATTCCCGTCGCGCTCGAAGAAATCATCATGAAGGTGCTTTCCAAAGAGCCTTCGGCGCGATACCGCACTGCCGACCAGTTGGGACGCGTGCTGTTGAAATTTGGGACTCTCCCCGACGCGCCCATCCCTACATCGGAACCTGTGAAGGAAAGACCCCAGCCGCTTCGAGTTGACCCTGCGCCCGTTCAATACGTTCAGCCTGAGCCTGCGCCCCGATACGTTCCGCCGCCTGAACCCCCTGCCGAAGAGGAAGAATCCGCCTATGAGGCGATTGATTGGGCGACGGTGGGACTTTCCCTGCTTGCCTTGCTGGCTGTCGGCGGCCTCATCCCATTGTGGATGATGGTTTATTTTGCTTATACCCAGTAATGTCTGCGGCAACGATTCAATACCCTGCGCCGGGTGAAATTCCATGAAGCCGGCGTATCGGGCTGACATAGACGGTCTAAGAGCCATTGCGGTATTGATTGTTGTTTTCAATCATGCCGGGCTTTCCGTTTTTTCCGGGGGATACATCGGCGTGGACATTTTCTTCGTCATCTCCGGCTTTCTCATCACCACCATCATTGCCCGCGAAATTCAGGAAAACGAATTTACGCTGACAAAATTTTACGAGCGGCGGATCCGGCGTATCCTTCCCGCGCTTGCGGTGACAGTCATTTTTACGCTGGTCGCCTCTGCGCTTTTGTATGACTCGGGACGTTTCAAGTCGTTTGCCAGGAGCCTGCTCGCCACCATGCTCTTCTACTCGAATATCAACTTCTGGAGCGAGGCGGGCTATTTCGACGCCCCTTCGCTCTTGAAGCCGCTCCTGCACACCTGGTCGCTTGCAGTGGAAGAACAGTTCTACATCGTCTATCCGCTGTTCATGTACGCGGTTTACAGATGGATGCCAAAGTATGTCAAACATGCCCTGGTATTGGTCGGCGTGGTATCGTTCGGCTTTGCCGTATACGCCGACGCAAACTCGGCGTTCTACCTTGCGCACCTGCGCGCCTGGGAATTGCTCGTCGGCGGACTGCTGGCGTTGAATCTCTTCCCCGCCATCAAAGATGGGCGAATCAACACCGTCCTCGGGCTGGCTGGCGCGGCAATGCTCACAGTCCCCATCTTCCTGTACACCGACCAGACCCCGTTCCCCGGACTCAGCGCCGCTCTCCCTGTCTTCGGGACCGCGTTGATCGTTTATAGCAGCATGACGCAATTGTCCCCGGCAGGCAGGATTCTATCCATTCCCCCGATGGTTTTCATCGGACAGATTTCCTACTCGCTGTATTTGTGGCACTGGCCCCTCGTCATCTTCGTCAAATATTATTTGATTCGCCCCTTGAGCGGGCTGGAGATTTTGCTCCTCCTGGCTGCGATCATGGTCATCTCGACCCTCTCGTGGCGTTTGGTGGAAACGCCCTTCCGCTCGAGACGCTTCCTCTCCACGCGGCAGATATTTGCCTTCGGGTTTGGCACAATGGCGATCATCATCGCCGCGGCGGGAGTTGTGTACCGCTTCGACGGTTTTCCCCAACGCGAAGGCGACACCCCGCTCGTGGATTATCTCGACAAAGAAGCCACCACACATTACACCGATTGCGCCGATGTCACCGACGGGTTCAAATCCTGCGTGATGGGCGAGAAATCCCAGCCGAGGACCTTCATGCTGTGGGGCGACTCTCACGCCTCCTCCCTGCGCCGTCCTGTCGAACGGGCTGCCCGTTCAACGGGACGGCGCAGGGAGGAGGCGTGAGAGTCGCCCCACAGCATGAAGGTCTTCGGCTGGGATTTCTCGCCCATCACGCAGGATTTGAACCCGTCGGTGACATCGGCGCAATCGGTGTAATGTGTG
>CAILWD010000665.1 GCA_903837815.1 uncultured Chloroflexota bacterium
ACGACCACATAGCTCGTTAGGCTATAAAACTCCGGTAGCCTTTGCTGCCCAGTACACCTCCCAAATTCAACCTGCTCTGACTCTCATTTCTGTTGGACACAAAAACTAAAGCAGGTCACCACCTCGAAGGGCGTGGCTCCGCTGTCGAGTAACGACCGCGCGAACGTATGTCTCAGCACATGCGGAGTCAAGTCCTCGATCTCGGCAGCTTCCGCATAGCGCTGTACCACCCGCTGTACCAGGCGCGGCTGGATCGCCTCCCCCACCTGTCCCACGAACAAACAATCGCTCGACACTGGCGGACGCACCTTCAGCCACTCCGCCAGGTCTTTGCGCGTGTCATTCATCAGCATGACGATCCGCTGCTTTCTACCTTTTCCACGCCGCACCAGGGCAGAGCCTTTGCGCTCACCCAGCGTCAGGTCAGAGAGGCGCAGGTCGCACAGCTCACCAACCCGCAAGCCCGTGTGCAGCAGAAAGCGCACCATCACCGCATCGCGGAAGCGCAGCAGCCAGAGGCGCGGATACTTCTCCTTCGCCATTCTCGTATCCTCCTCGATGACTTGCAACAGCTTGCGCTTCTGCGTCCTGGTCAACCAGCGCGGAGCCAGCATGGACACTTCCACCTGCTCCACGTGCAGGGCGGGATTCTCGGCGAAGAGTCCGCCGCGCATCTCGCCCCACATTCCGAAGGAAGCCAGCGAGGCAAGATGGCGGCTGATGGTGTTTGCACTCGCGCCACGTTCAAAGAGATGGTCGCGGTAGGCGCGGACGTCCGCGTTTGTCATCGACTCCAGCGGACGCCCCAGCCATTTCTCGAACTGCTTCAAGTCGCTGCCGTAGCCATGCACCGTCTTCGGGGACCTATCCCTGTTGGTCAAATATGCTTGAAAGTTCAAGAGTGTTTCCATTGATTCTTCCTTCTTCATTCCAGTACATCAAAAATAACGGCTGCTCAGGGTTGTTACGGTAATACACCAGGTTGTCCAGGGATGTGGCGCACCCACTTAGCTGGATTGCAGCGCATTCCTCGATCAGCGTGCGAGTGCTTTCGTAGGTCTTGCCGCACAGCGCAGCATGTCCCTGCAGCTTTTTATACAAGTTCCACTTCTCTTTCTTCCGTGAACCGAGTTCGACCTCGACATAAAAACGCTCCTCCATTTTTTCCAGTAAAAGGTCGGGGCGAAACTGCGGCAGGTCTGTCTGCGGCAGCATGGTCACCTTCCATCCACGCTGGCGCGCCGAGAGGGAAAAGACAATCATTGCCGCCGTGTGCCGGGGCTGTCCATCCCCCGAGTGCAGTCGAACCAGCCGCTCCCATTCGTTCTCACATACCTGCCAGCCAAACGAACGACAAAGCCCCTTCCCTTTCTCGTTCAGTCGCACCAGCGAGATCATATGCACGCCACGCAGATAACTAATGGTCTGGACATGAATCAGCCCCGCCCTGATTAGGTCCTTGCGGAAGACATTGGTGATGTATTTTTTCCTGGAGGATGTGTCGAAATATTCAGCCAGCCGCTGTTCATGTTCCACCCTCACAGGAGACAATTCGGTGGCGAGAAAATACAGGGCATATGCATTCAACGCCCAGCGGCGGTTGGGGATTTCAATATCCGCCGGTTTACTTGGGATTTCAATTATGTTCATGGAAAGTCCTCATGCGCTGTTCAAAAAAGGATGATCTGGTATATCAAAAGGGAGCAATTGCCTGAAACAAAGGGAGGGATTGGCAATCTGAAAAGGGTATATTTCTGCCGCCGTCCCTATAAGAGCGCCAGCGAAATAACTCCAAAGCCCGCCCGCTTCTCAAGGCTTTGCGGAACTGCCAGGTTGCAGGCTCGGGCTCTTGCGTGCCCGAGCAGTTGCAGGATTCGCGCGCCGTCTTCAGTGATCAGATACACGGCGGCGGGCTGCCCGCGTTTGTCGGGGCGTTTGACGACAAATTCCAGGCGGCGGAGAAATCCCCCGCTGCCCAGCCGCTCCACTAGGCGGATGGCGCGGTCGACGTGTTGGACGTCCGCCAGCCCGGTGACGAGGAAGGTTTCCAGCGCGGGCTGGGCGGCGGGAAGGTCTGCGCGAAGTTCGTCCCAGACCTGTACAAAAGATGTGACCTGCATAATTCGGCTCCTTTAGAGGGGCTGACCCTCTAATTAGTAGGTGGTTTATTGAGGTGTCCCCGACCCGGTCAGGTCGGAGAGTTGACCGCGCAGTTTGAGCACCAAGCGGTTGAGTTCGGCATTCTGGGCCTTCAGCTCGCGGATTTCCCGTGCTCTGGCAGAACCTTCGCGTTCCCGTTCCGCGATTTCCCGCTGCGCTTCGAGCAATGCCCTCTGGACAGCCACAAGGGCATGTTCCGCTTCGCGGCTGCGCTGCTCCATCGGGTGGGCATCCAGGTAGTCCAGCCTGTGCTGGAACGAAGCCGCCTTGCTGCGACAAGAGTCGAGTTCCCTGCCCAGGCTTTCCCAGCCCTGCCGTTCTTCGAGGAGTTTGGCTTGCAAGCGGAAGCCAACGCTCCCGATGTGCGCGCCCTCGTCCAGCAGGCGCAGGGCTTCGGACACGGCGGGAATTTGACGCATGGATTCCAGCAGGGCGCACGCGCCCTGTCGTTCCGAGTCCGCGTGGATTATCTGGAGCCAGGACATTTCTTCGGCTCCCTGGGCTCTGTCAGTTCATGACAGAGCGGTGGGTTTGTGTAGCTAATCATTGACATGTAACTCCTTGCTTGAAAAATTTGAATATCCGAATTGTTGAGATGAGCATGGGACGGGTCACGCTCCTCTCGGGTTGCCAAACAGGCGGCGGTACAGTTCCTGCTTGTGGATGGGCTGCAAGTCGTGGAAGTTGAGTTTGTAAATCCCAGCCTCCACGCTGTCGCCAGGATCCATGCCTGCCATGTCCGCGTCGAACAAGGCTCGCAGCGCGTATGGGGTGAGCTTTGCCAGGCGGTTGAAATCCCCGCCCGCTCCCGCGTTGACGTTCTCGCACAACCGCTTCACCGCCAGCCCAACCGGGTCGGAGACCTTGGCGCCCGTCGGGGAGTAGGCATACAGGAGCCAGGAGACAAAGCCGCCCGACAGGTCTGCAATGCTGCGCCCAAAGCCCTTGTTGGTTCTCAGCAGCCGTCCCTTGCTGACTGGGTTGACCGAATTATTGCGAACCAAAAAGTCAAAATCCCAAAACGCCAGGTTCCCCACCCGCCCACCCCCGTCTGCCTCGGACTGCGGCGGTTCGGAAACCTCGGTTTCGACACGGTGAGCCAAAGACGAACCGTCAACCCAACGGGTTTCCGGGGATGGTTGGGGATTAAGAGTTAAAGGGTTGGGTTTAAGAGTTAAAGAGCTTTTAACTATGCAAGTAGCGTCATGATGGTGTGAAAGTAGCGTCACGACGATTGTGAAAGTAGCGTCAAGATAGTGTGCAAGTGGCGTCACGACGATACTGAAAGTAGCGTCAAGATGGTCTGCAAGCCGCGTCATGCCGATACTGAAAGTAGCGTCACGACTGGCGGTCAATCCCGCGAAGTTATCGGTCAGCGCCGCTTCGAGGATTTCATGCGGCAGGTCTTCGAGCAGTACCTCGAAGGCGCGGGGGGAACGGGCGAAGTCCTCGCTCTTTGCGCCAGGCACTTCGCGCATGAAGACCCGCACAACGGGATTCTTCAACATCCCAGGCTGGTCGTGTTTGGGACCGTTCTTCTCGTTGAACCAGTCCCAAACGGTTCGCGGGCGCGACATCCCCAGCCAGCCAGCAATCTCGGCATACCCGCCCTTCACCGTCACGCGATTGCGCGTCTCCCCGCTTTCGGGGTTGACGTAGCAGGAGTCGCGTAGCAGGGTCAGCATCCAGCCGGGACCCGCGTCCAGGTGCGGCAGGACATGCTCGATGAAAAACAACGAGATAACGATCAGATCGCTCTGCGGCATAAGGCGGGCTTGCAGCGCGGAGGCGAGGCTGTCCAGCAGGCCCTCCGCCAACTCGTCCTTGAACAGATTGCGCAACAGCGCGCGCACGCTCAACGGCTGGCTCTCCTCTTTCGCCTGCAACGGGATCAACGCATCCAGCGGCGCAATCATCGCAGCGCGTAACACGCCCTCCGCCCCACCATGCTTTTCCTTGTTGGCAGCCAACCAGTTCTTCAGGGAGGCAGTATCAATTGGCGTCAGCGGCAGGGTCATAGCGACGGTGTACTTTCTCGGCAGGCGTTTGGGCGTGGGCCCCTTGACCCATTCGTCACCGCCCTCGATGATCCTGACCAGCCCCGAAAGTTTCTGCCAGGTATTGGGGTTGTTGACGCGGTTCCAGTACGTGCGCTCGGAAATGCCGCACATGGACGCAAGCTGCTTGCCAGAGAAACGGCTGGACTTGCTGCCCGAACGCGCACCCGCAAGGTATGCCGCCTGACGAAAGCTGACATACATCCAGCCCAGATCGGGTCCAATGCTTCGCAGCCAGCGGCGGAAATAGCCAGGCAGATACACAGCCCGATCGGGTCGCACGATCTGCTCGTATACCGAGTCATATGCCTCGGGAGAAATATCCAGTGCGTTGTCAGGTTCCTCCTCCTGCGCAACGGAGTCAGTCTCAACCTCGACGGCGTCAACTTCTGCTTGGGGAACCACAAAGTTCACGCGCAGGTTGTCGCGGCTGAGGATGTTGTTGACCGTATCCAGCAAGCGGCTTTCAAGCCAGTCGCGGGCATAGGCGTTGCGCACGGCAACGGTGAGGACGCCGCCAGCAGATGAAAGCGCCTGGGTGTCGCGCACCCAGGTCTCGAAGGACGCGCGCGGCAGGTCAGTTTGAAGTTGTTCGAGGACGGTTTTCCATGTTTGTTCGATGTTCATGATGTCTCCAGGACGATTTTGAAAAACGCAGCAGGTAGCCTTCTGCGGGGCGATTTTTTGCGGACGATCTGCGGAGCGGATTTCCGTTTTCAGGCGGCTTCCAGCCCCGCATAATAAATGAAGTAGAGCGGCGCATAGAGCGGAGATGTCGAGCGGCGTAGAGCGGCTTCGAGCGGCAGGTGGAGCGTCGCCGCTCTAGTCCGTTTTTCTCCCGAAAAATTGGGCGCATTTTCCGCGAACACGACAACCTCACCATGAGTGGATGACCCGATTTGCCACTTCCACCGATTCGGATTCGAGGGTCAGTTTCCCGATGAGGTATGCCTCCAGCGCATACCCCAGCAGGTAGACCACCACCTCCCCGCGCGAGACGCCGGTGTTCTCCGACAGCGCGCAGACTTCGCGGTCGATGTCCGCTCCCCAACGATGGGCAAGGTGCATGCGCTTCGGTTTGGTCAGCTCGTTTTTCGCTTTGCGCTTGAGCGGTTTGATCTCCTTCGGCCAGCCTTTCTCGACCTCGCGCCAATGCAGGGTCATCTTTCGATGCTCGGGGTTGGGTCTTCCCTGCAGGGTCAACTTCTGCTCATGGACATGC
>CAILWD010000666.1 GCA_903837815.1 uncultured Chloroflexota bacterium
CACACATTACACCGATTGCGCCGATGTCACCGACGGGTTCAAATCCTGCGTGATGGGCGAGAAATCCCAGCCGAAGACCTTCATGCTGTGGGGCGACTCTCACGCCTCCTCCCTGCGCCGTCCCGTTGAACGGGCAGCCCGCAAGAACGGCTTTGCGGGGTTATTTACCTATAAACTCTCCTGTCCGCCGCTGCTCGACGTTCCGCGTGATTTTTCCCCGGTCACCGCCGCCTGCCGTGAATATAACGAAGGCGTGGTGGGCTACCTTGAAGAGCATCCCGAAATCTCCACTGTCATCCTTGCCGGGCGCTGGTCTTTCTACATCGATGGCGAATACAAACCGTCGCACTCGAACGATTTAATTCTCGCCTGGCTCTCCCCGGAAAATTCCCGCACTGCAGGCTACGAACCAATCGTCGGGAGTGGATTGGAACAGACGATTCAAACCCTGCTTGAGATGAATCGCCGCGTGATCATTGTTTCCCCGGTGCCGGAAATCGGGTATGATGTGCCATCTGCAAACTTTGTCGCCACCCGCAGCGGACGCGACCTCAACCAGATCATCGCCCCCTCGGTGGACGAGTATCTCGCGCGAAACGAGAAAGCCTTCGCCCTGCTCGACAGTTTGCAGCAAGAGTATGGAGTTCAAATCGTCAACCCGTGGGAGGCGTTGTGCGTCGAAGGCCAATGCCGCGTCACCATCGACGGACTTCCGATTTACCGGGACGATGACCACCTCTCCCTCTTCGGCTCCGAGTTGACAACCATCGTATTCGAACCAATTTTTGTCCCGCTACAACAACCTTGATATTTTCAACTGCCATGAATCCTTACTTGATCACCCCCTCCATCATTGCATCCGACTTCACCCGGCTCGGCGAAGAACTTGCCGCCTGCGAATCCGCCGGCGCAGACTGGATTCACGTAGACGTGATGGACGGCCACTTTGTACCCACCATCACCGTCGGTCCGCTGTTTGTCGAAGCCTGCCGCCGCGCAACCAAACTCCCGCTCGATGCCCATTTGATGGTGACCAATCCCGACCAGCAGTTGGAAGTCTTCGCCAAAGCCGGCGCAGACAGGCTGACAGTCCATGTGGAAACCTGCCCAAATCTGACTCAAACCATCGAGCGAATCAAATCTTTGGGCTGCAAAGCTGGCGTAACCCTGAACCCTTCCACGCCCGCCTCGGCGCTGGATGCCGTTCTGCCCCTTGTAGATCTGGTTTTAGTTATGAGCGTCAATCCCGGATATTCAGGTCAAAAATTCATGCCGGAAATGATCGGCAAAGTGGCAGAGATTCGCAACAAGTTGAATGCGCTCCGCTCACAGGCTTTTTTGCAGGTGGATGGCGGCATGGCAATCGATACGCTCCCCCTGATGCACAGCGCCGGGGCAAACGTCTTTGTCGTTGGAAATTTTGCCTTCAAGCACCCGCTGGGTGTGGGTGAGGCGGTCAGGTTATTGCGCGGTTGCGTGCCAGCTTAAAACAAAAATCACGGCGTAAAGCCGTGACCTTTGGCGTGATGGAAAAACAAACCTAAGCCGCCGATTTGCCCAGCGTTTTGATGCACTTGGCGCACAGCGTCTTCTTGACCAGCCGCCCGTTTTCCATGATGGTCACCTTTTGCAGGTTCGGTTTGAACGTGCGGTTGGTGGCGCGCAGAGAGAAGGAACGGTTATGACCGAAGGTGGTCGCTTTGCCGCAGGAATTGCACTTTGCCATTTCGAAAATCCTTTCAGTTACAATGATGCCGGTGATGCCTCTTTTTCAAAGGCGCGAAATTTTACCATACAACGCAACCTTATTCAAGTTAAGATGTTAAAATAGGGACAGAGCAATTTCGGCGGGGGAGTCCAAAGTCTCCCGACTTTGGAACGCAAAATCGGGAGATTTTGCACTCCGCCTAATATTTGAACAGTTACCACATGATCGATGAGGAAAACCATGGGCGACGATAAAACAACTCTCGGCGGGATCCACATCTCGCCAAACGCGGTGGCGACGATTGCATATCATGCCACCCTCGAATCCTACGGCG
>CAILWD010000667.1 GCA_903837815.1 uncultured Chloroflexota bacterium
CCCGGTCAATCCCTGCTCGGTCAGAAGGTGGATGTGGTCTTCGTCGGCAGTTGCACCAACTCGCGCATCTCCGACCTGCGTCTCGCCGCCGCCATGCTCAAAGGGCGCAAAGTTTCCGAGTCCACGCGCGTGATGGTTGTGCCTGGTTCGCAGGATGTGAAGAAGCAAGCCGAACTCGAAGGCTTGGACAAAATCTTCAAGGAAGCGGGAGCCGAATGGCGTGAGGCAGGCTGCTCAATGTGTATTGCCATGAATCCGGACTTCCTTACTCCCGGGCAGTATTGCGTTTCCACTAGCAACCGCAACTTCGAAGGACGCCAGGGTAAAGGCGGACGCACCTTCCTCGCCAGTCCCATTACCGCCGCAGCGAGTGCAATTAAAGGTGCAGTCACCGACCCGAGGACGATGTTGGGGTAAACAGGTACATAAGGAAACAGGTATCGCCAAACCTGTGTACTTGTTTACTTGTCTACCTTTACAAGGATTTCACATGGCTCAATTTACTTCACTCACCTCCCGCGTTATGCCCCTCCCTGTCAACGACATCGACACGGATCAGATCATCCCCGCGCAGTTCCTCAAGGTCACCGACAAAAATGGTCTTGCCGACGCGCTCTTTTTCAACTGGCGTTACAACGACGACAAATCCATCAAAGCAGATTTCATCATCAACAAGCCAGAGTCGAAGGGTTGTCAAATCCTGCTCGCGGGAGACAACTTCGGGTGCGGCTCCAGCCGTGAGCACGCTCCCTGGGCGCTGACCAGCTACGGGTTCCGCGCCGTCATCTCCACTTCGTTTGCAGACATCTTCCGCAATAATTCGCTGAAGAATGGACTTATCCCCATCATCGTGGACGACGCGACGCACAAAATGCTTTTCGACCTCGTGGAAGAAGCCCCCCGCGCCGAACTGACCGTTGACCTTGCCACCCAAACCGTGACCTTCCCCGGCGGCTCCTTCACCTTTCCCATCGACCCGTTCAACAAAACCTGCCTGCTCAATGTTGTGGACGAACTTGGGTATCTCATGGGATTCGAAAAGCAGATCGCGGAATTCGAGAATAGATGAATGGAGAATAGAAACTAGAGAATAGTATGACTTCTCTCTATTCCCTAGTTTCTAATAACTAATTATGAAAATCCAAATCTACGACACCACCCTGCGTGATGGGACTCAGTCCGAAGGGTTCACGCTTTCAGCCAATGACAAAGTCCGCGTGGCGCAGCGGCTGGACGCTTTCGGTGTGGCATTCATCGAAGGCGGCTGGCCTGGCTCAAACCCAAAGGACGTTGAATTCTTCGAGCGCGCCCGCGACATGGAATGGAAGAATGCGCTGATTGCCGCCTTCGGTTCCACCTGCCGCGTCAAAGGCGGACCCGAAGACGACGCCAACATCAAAGCCCTGCTCGATTCGCGCACGCCCGTCTGCACCATCTTCGGCAAGACATGGACGCTGCACGTCAAAGAGGTTTTGCAGACCACCAACGAAGATAATCTGCGCATCATCCAGGATTCTGTTGCCTATTTGAAATCCAACGGCAAGCGAGTGATTTACGACGCCGAACATTTCTTCGACGGTTACAAAGCGGATTCGGCATACGCCATCGAAACCCTGCAAGCCGCCATTCGCGGCGGCGCGGAAATGGTTGTTTTGTGCGATACCAACGGCGGTTCGCTTCCGTGGGAAGTGGAACAAATCATCCGCGAAATGAAAAACCATATCAGCCACCCGTTTGGCATCCACGCCCACAACGACGGCGAGTCGGCGGTCATCAACTCGCTGACGGCTGTCCGCGAAGGCGCGACCCAGGTGCAGGGGACGGTCAACGGCGTCGGCGAACGCTGCGGCAACGTCAACCTGAATTCGGTCATCGCCAACCTTGAACTCAAGATGGGCTATCAATGCCTGCCTGCGGGGAACATTGGCAAGTTATATGAACTTTCGCATTTCGTTGCGGAAGTGGCGAACCTCACGCCCGACGAGCATTTGCCGTTTGTGGGCAAATCTGCCTTCGCGCACAAAGGTGGCGTGCATGTTGCCGCCATGCGGCGCAGCGTGCAATCCTATCAACACATCGACCCTGCACTCATCGGAAACAAAATGCGTGTCGTGGTGTCGGACCTTTCGGGGCGCGGCAACCTGCTGAGCAAAGCCGAGGAACACGGCGTGGAAGTGGAAGGCGAGGAGGTCGTCCCCGTCCTCAACGAGATCAAGGAATTGGAGTCGCGCGGATTCTCCTTCGAGGCAGCCGAAGCCTCCGTTGCGATGATGTTGAAGCGGCAGGAGTACGGCTACAAACCGCCCTTCGAGCTGATCGATTTCTTTGTCAACGTTGAACACCGCGACAAGCGCGGCATCTTCGCCGAAGCCACGGTCAAAGTCCGCGTGCAGGGTGAGGTGTTGCACACCGCCGCCGAAGGCAACGGTCCCGTCAACGCGCTCGACCTTGCCCTGCGAAAGGCGCTGGCTGGATATTACCCGCAAATCAACCGCTTCAACCTGTCTGATTACAAAGTCCGTATTTTAGACTCGGATCACGGCACCGAAGCCATCACCCGCGTGCTGATCGACACTCGCAACGACACCAGCCGCTGGAGCACCGTCGGCGCCGGCACGAACATCATCGAAGCCTCGTGGCGCGCCCTGGCGGATTCGGTGGAGTATGGGTTGATGGTGGCGCATTGAGGCAAGTAAACAGGTAAACAAGTAGACAGGGAATACGTGTGTACCTGTTTACCTGTCTACCTCCACAGGAACAACAATGAATTTCAAAATCACCCTCCTCCCCGGCGACGGCATCGGACCTGAAGTGGTCACGGAAGCCGTGCGCGTGCTGGAAACAATCGCCAGCAAATACAATCATGGTTTCAATTTTCAAGAGCGGTTCATGGGCGGCTGTTCGATTGATAAATATGGCTCGTCGTTGACCGATGAAACCCTCGCCGACTGTCAGGCATCCGACTCGGTGTTGCTCGGCGCGGTGGGCGGACCCAAATGGGATGATCCCACCGCCAAAGACCGTCCTGAGCGCGGGTTGCTTGCCCTGCGAAAAGGTCTCGGCGTCTTCGCCAACCTGCGCCCTGTGAAAGTTCACCCCGCGCTGATGGAGTGGTCGCCGCTCAAGCCTGAGAAATTGCAGGGCGTCGATATCCTCGTCTTGCGCGAACTCACCGGCGGGTTGTACTTCGGCTTCCCGAAGGGACGCGATGTCAAAGACGGACGCGAACGCGCTGTGGACACGCTCGAATACTACGATTACGAAGTCCGCCGTGTGATGGAACTGGCGTTCAAATTGGCTCGCGGACGCAAGAAAAAAGTCACCTCGGTGGATAAAGCCAACGTGCTGGAATCCTCCCGCTTGTGGCGTCAGATCGCGGTCAAGGTCGGCGCGGAGAATCCAGACGTGGAACTTGAACACACGCTGGTGGATACCGCGTCCATGCGGCTGATCACGGGTCCCGCGTGGATGGATGTGGTCGTCACCGAAAACATGTTCGGCGACATCCTCACGGACGAAGCCTCGGTGCTGGCTGGCTCGATGGGGATGTTACCCTCTGCCAGTTTGGGCGAGTCAGGCGTCGGGTTATATGAGCCGATTCACGGCTCCGCGCCAGACATCGCCGGCAAGGGAATCGCCAACCCGATTGGCACCATCCTCTCCACGGCAATGATGCTGCGCCATTCCTTCAAGTTGGAAGCCGAAGCCGCTGCCATCGAAAAAGCCGTCGAGCAGACCATCACCGACGGCGCGCGCACCGCCGACATCGGCGGCAAATTATCCACCAGACAAATGGCGGATGAAATCATAAAAAATATATAAACCGTAGGGGCGAGGCGACGCCTCGCCCCTACATTAAAAAGGAGAAATCATCATGGGCATGGAATCAAAATTCATCTGGATGAACGGCGAACTGGTTCCGTTCGAGAAGGCGACGATTCACTTTCTGACGCCCGCCCTGCATTACGGCGCGGCGGTCTTCGAGGGCATTCGCGCCTACGACACGCCAAAGGGGCCAGCGGTCTTCCGTCTGCGCGAACACATGGAGCGCCTGCTCGACTCGGCGCATGTCTTCGGTTTCCGCGATATGCCGTTTACCGTTGATCAATGTGTGAACGCGGCGAAGGATGTTGTCCGCGCCAACGGGTTCAAGGATTGCTACATTCGCCCCGTGATCTATCTCGACGGCGGCGGCTGGAACCTGACCGTCGATGGCGGCAAACCGTCGCTGGCGATTGCCGCCTGGGAGTGGGGCAACTACCTCGGCGAGGAGTCTCGCGCAAAGGGCATCCGCGCCAACATCTCGACCTTTACGCGCCATCATCCAAACGTAATGATGACCAAGGCGAAGGTCGCGGGCAACTACGCCAACAGTTTCCTCGCAAAGACCGAATCGGTGCGGCTCGGATTCGAGGAAGCCATCATGCTCGACCCGCAGGGTTACATCGCGGAATGCACGGGCGAGAATATCTTCGTGGTGCGGCATGGCAAGATCATCACTCCCTCCACCGCGCCCGTGTTGGAAGGCATCACCCGCCATTCGATTCACACCATCGCGCAGGATTTGGGCTACCGCATTTTGGAACAGCCCATCTCCCGCGACCAGTTGTACATCGCCGACGAAGTCTTTGTCTGCGGGACGGCGGCGGAGTTAATCGCGCTGAGCGAAATCGATTACCGCAAGATCGGCGCGGGCGTCATGGGACCTGTCACCCACAAGATACAAGAGGTTTATCACGATGCGATTCGCGGGGGAATTGCAAAATACGAAGAGTGGTGTGATTACGTTGGATAGAAAAAGCGATCCGCTTTGCCAATCTGGGCAAAGCGGATTTTTTTATTTCTCACTCTTTTTCAATGCCGCGTGTAGCGCCTGATCCAGCGACCTGACCTCGACAATCTCGATGCCCTTCGGGTACGCCTCCCCCTTGCGGATTGCCTTCGGCACGATGGCGGTTTTGAACCCCAGTTTTTGCGCTTCGCGCAACCGCGCCACCATCTGACCGGGCATCCGCAATTCGCCAGCCAGCCCAATCTCGCCGATCAACACGGCTTCAGCGCGGACGGGGACATCCTTCCACGAGGAGGTGATGGCAGCGGCGATGGCAAGGTCGGCGGCGGGTTCGTCGATCTGGATTCCGCCCACCACGTTGACAAAAACGTCCTGCTCCGAAAGTTTCAGCCCGACGCGGCGGGTGAGCACAGCGGAAATCAACAGCAGGCGGTTGAAGTCGATTCCGTTGGGCGTGCGGCGCGCGTTCCCAAATTGGGTGGGGGAGGTCAACCCTTGAATTTCGACCAAAATCGGGCGGGTGCCTTCCATCGTCACCGCAATGGACGAACCCGCAGCGTTGACCATCCGCTCCGCGAGAAAAGCCTCCGATGGATTGGTCACTTCCACCAGGCCGCCCTCTCGCATTTCAAAAACGCCCACCTCGGCAGTCGCCCCAAAACGATTCTTCACCGAACGCAGCAGGCGATACGCCTGGAAGCGGTCGCCTTCGAGATACAGCACCGTGTCCACGATGTGTTCCAGCACGCGCGGACCGGCAATCGCACCTTCCTTCGTGACGTGCCCGATCATGAAGACCGATACGCCCGAAGACTTCGCCAGTTCGCGCAGTTGCGACGCGCATTCGCGCACCTGCGAAACCGACCCCGCCGATGAATCCAACTCGGAGAGGTAAACCGTCTGGATGGAATCGACGATCAGCAAATCGGGTTTGGTTTCGCGGACGTGGTTCAGAATCACTTCGAGATTGGTCTCCGTCACCAGCAGGAGATTCTTCGGCAATTCATTTTTGTCGCTGAGCAAACGCACCGCCCGCATTTTGATCTGTCGCTCCGACTCTTCCCCTGAAACGTACAACACTTTTTGCGAGGCAGCCATTTCCATCGCCATTTGTAACATCAATGTAGATTTGCCGATGCCGGGGTCGCCGCCGACGAGGACGATGGAACCGACCACAATGCCGCCGCCGAGGACTCGCGCAAATTCTTCGATCTTCAAGTGGATTCTGTCTTCGGCTTCGCCGCCAATCTCTTGGATGGGGCGGGGCTGCGAGCGCCCGGTCAACCCGCGCGCGCTGCCCGCCTTGGCGACAGGCTCTTCATGGACGACTTCCTCGACCATGCTGCTGAACGAGCCGCACTGCGGGCATTTGCCCATGTACGAAGCGGCGACTCGTCCGCATTGCTGGCAGACGTAACGGGTGTGTGTTTTTGCCATATCGGTTCTCGCTGTTTAAGTTTTTTACAGTATATCAGAAATTATGTTCTGTTTTTAGCCGTGAGATTTGACTCTTTAGGATTTGCCGTGATTTGTACACGGATTACACAGGTTACACGGAGAAGAACGGATTTTTTCAATAAAAAATCCGTGTATGTCTGTGAAATCCGTGTTCGAAAGGTTTTAATCACGGGAACTCCTAGAGGCCCTGAGATTTCAGAGATGGTGATTTGAGTTTACGCATCGCCAAACAAAGCCTGCCAGGCGCGGTATTAAGCCCCTGAATCAACTTCGGAAGTCTTCAAGACTTCCGAAGTCTGAATTTAGCTACTCCCCTTCGTCTCCGCCGCCGGCGCTGCCGGGTTGTTCGACGCGGATCACTTCGCCGTGATAGTTGACGATGACTTTGAATCCCATCATGCCGAGATAGGCGCGCATCTCTTCAGGGAAGCCGGTCTTCATCAGCGATTCGAACTGCTTGTCGATGTTCTTCAACTGCTGTTCGATCATCGCCTTCGAGAAGGGGTCGTTCTGTCCCAGCATTTTGGCGGTCTGCTCCGAGATGAAGTCTTCGCTGCCTTTCATCACGTCTGCGATCTGGGCGAGGACGGCGCGATCCACCTGCCCGGCGGGAATGTGGTGACGGAAACCGGCGTCGTTCACCACGTAGCAGGGTTCCGCGCCGATGAAGCCGGTTTCGACAGGGTTGCCGAGTTCATCGAGGACAAGCCCGGCAAAGAGGGGCTGGCTGGGCATGATTAGCTCTGTCGTCCTTCCACGGCGGCAAGCAGGATGGCGGCGGCGAGACCGAGGCGGCGATCCAACCGATGGTTAACATCCATGCTGAAGTCCACGTTCAACTCGTAGGTGAAGGGGTTGAAGTTTTGTTTCAAATCCGCCACGCGGTCTGCACCAAAGAGGATGTCATAATTTTGGGGGACGAGGTTGCTGAGGAAGCGGCGCAGCAATGCCAGCCCCATGCTGTCTTCGACCAGTTTGCCGATGACATTGTCGCCTGCGTCCAAAACCTCCCACTCGTCGCGCAGCATCGATGCCCAGCCCTTGCGCCGCAACGCGCCGACCTTCTGTCCCAGGGCGGTATCCACCACGTCGTAGGCGGCGGAGAAATCCACGATCTGCCGCGCCTTGATCATCAAAACTTCCTGCGACTTGCGCTCATCGGCGTACACGCGGATATCCTCGCGCAGTTTGAACATCTTCTGCTCGCTGAATAGCAGGAGCCGCCCGGAGGGGTCGAAGAAGCGGAATTTTCCCGTCAGCGCAAAGACCTGGCGCTTGAGCACGTATTGGTTGAGTTGAAAGGCTGGGTTCATTTTTTCTCCTTGATAAATTTTGAATGTAAAGTTCGTCCTGAGCGAAGTCGAAGGACGCTTGTTCTTACGATTCGACTTCGCTCACACTGTCTCGACGCTCTTTCGGAAGCGCGAAGGGTGATTTACACAATCTGCACTTTCGTCCCTTCGCCGGGCAGGTGCAGGTAATCCTCTCCAATTGGGACGTAGGGACGAGTCCAGCGGTAGATCCATTTCGCGTCTTCCGAAGGCAGGTTGACGCAGCCATGGCTGCGCGGACGTCCGTAATCATTGTGCCAGTATGTGCCGTGAAAGGCGTGGCCGTAGCCGGTGAAGAAGGTACACCACGGCACGCCGGGCAGGTCGTAGTGAGTTTTCACCTCCTCATCCTGGTTGTGCATGTGGACGGAAGGTCCCTTGTGGTAGGTGAGGAATTCCCCCGCCGGGGTACGCGTCCCCTTGCCGCCGCTGGAGCAGCGCGATGAGAAGACCATCTTGTCGCCTTCGAAGGCAGTCACCATCTGCGTAGACAAATCCACGTGGATGAGTTTCTCGGATTCAGGGACATCCGGGGAAAGTTGTGTCAATTCTTCGTCGAGGATGATCCGCATGTTGTGGCTGGGGACGTAGACGGTCAGGTCTTTCTCGTTGTCGAAGACTTCGTACCAGACGCTTTTTTCTTCGCGGGTGACGACGGTTTTCATCACCCAATGGACGCTTCCGTAATAGAGACGATAGCCTTTCCTTCCAAGCGCGCGCGGGGTGAGGCGGGTCTCGCTGACCGGCACAGTAATCTGGCCCAGTTGCCCGGCGGCGGAGATTTGATACAC
>CAILWD010000668.1 GCA_903837815.1 uncultured Chloroflexota bacterium
CATCCTTCATCCTTTATCCTTCATCCTTATCAATAGTTCGCGCCGCTGAACTTCTCCACGGTCAGCGTAATGTTCTCCCCTACGAAGGCTGGGTCTCCCGCCACTATGGACAAAAATCTCCCGCCCTCTCGCTTGGGTTTGAAGTTATTTCTGAATTCCACGTCACTATCAACAGCGAGTTTATTTTTCCACAATAGCCTTCTTGCAAAAGTCCAATGCCTAATCACCGAAACACAGAAAAAACCATTAAAACTCCATGACGCAGCGTCTCCGTGGTTAGAATCAAACGCCAACATAAAAGCTGCGCCACTTATACATGAGGTCTAATAAGGGCCCGTTTCACTTTTCTGGCCAGCGCGCTGGTCTAAATTAGAAATGGGAAGCGGGAAGGGCGACAATGCATCTGGGCGTTGCCTTGTATGACTTGGTACAATATTGACAAACCACAGATAATAAGGTATTTTTTATAAAAATTATCCAAACTCACAGCGCATTTTACACAAAAAAATGGAGAGCTCGTGTCAAGTACCGGTGTGCAAGAAACCGTAGAAGTTCAAGGAGTCTCAAGGCGTGACTTCCTAAAGTTTTGTTCCTTGGCGCTGGGGGCTTTGGCTTTACCACACGCTTACGCAAGCGCAATGGAACAAACGCTCGGGGCGTCGAAAGACACCGCTTTCGTCCCGCAGCCATATTTCCAATGGCAAAACGAATTTTTATGCAAAACCATCTACCCTTTGCGCGAGGAAAGATTGCGCGACTTTCTTGTATATTACATGGAAGTTGATGTCTGGTCGCAATACAAGGACAAGGACGTCAACACCCTGACAAATGATGTGGATGAATATAAAAAGGCATGGGAATTAAACGCGGTCGCGGCTCTAAAAGAATACACCTTGTTGCGTGATTATTTCCTGAGGAAGGATGTTCGTGAGAATTATTCCAACTTCCAGCCGATCGACGAAACGGAATTGGGTGAGATCAACCGCCTCCATGCCATATTCGCGGAGAGTTGGCCCAGGGATATCCGTGGTGAGCGCAGTTTTGTGGAAGGCATAATCCCAAACTGGGTGCTGCATCGTAGAGGGATCAGGGAATGGATTAAATCACGCCAGCGCAGACACGATAACATGGATCCCAACCATGTGAAATATGCAGTCGAAGGAAAAGAGTTGGAATTTAAGAAGGCCGTTACCCTGCCGATGGCTGATCAGGAAATGGGAAAACTGCTGGCTTTCCTTGCGACATACGACAAAATCGAAGAACGTAAACTGGCTTGGTATAAACTTTCCAAAAGCGACCCAGGTTTTAAAACCCCCGAAGCGGAGTTTCTCGCGAAGTATCCGCCTGGAAGGCAGGTCACCATTCGCGATCTTGCATATTGGAAAGTCGAGGAATACACAAGATCCGTTGCAACGCAAAACCAATACGAACTGTTGGATAAAATAAATCAGCGTTTTCAAAAGGAACCAAATCGATTCCCCCAATGGTTGCAATACATGGTTGTACATTTTTCAGGGATGCGCTATGCCAGCGCGCATGGATCTTGGGCTGACCCCAAGGACTTGATAATTCGTCTGGGCGCCCTGGACGTGGAGCGTAAACTCGAGTCTCTCGACGATGCCGAAATCGAGAAACGCTGCAAGGAAAAAGTCGCGGTATATGAATCGGCTGACGGGACGAACAAGCCCAAACTGGCGTTCGCAACCGAACAAGAGTGGCAGGATAAACTTCAACTGCATTTGACAAACGTCAAGGCAAGCGGGCCGAAAACCCGCCGAGCTGGTCTCATCGCCCTGGAAACGGACGAAGTTAATTACGAGATCAAAAGTTTATCTACAGAAGAGGCATTACAGAAATTAATAGAAATGAAAAGCGTTTTTCCAAAATGGGCGTGGAAGGAAATCGTCAAGTTTACACCGCTGCGCGTATCAGAAGTCTCCAGCCTGGATTGGGAAAAACTCACACCACAGGAAGAGGAAGAGCGCAACGCGCAACAGAGCAACGATATCCGCACGGTGATGGATGCGTGGGAGTATTACGATCCATCTGCGTGGCGCGATGAACATGGACGCACGCTCGAATTGATCGTCACGCGGGCGGTTTGCAACGAAACCGCCGAGCATTGCCAGCACATCCGCGGGCAACTTCCTCCCGGCGGACTGGCGCCAAAAGCAAAGTGGTATGTCACAAACGAAGCAGAGAGTAAATTACCCGGCTCATATTACGTCAAGCCCACTTCTGAAAAAGATTACACACAAGGCGCGAGCATCCTGTGGTTGCGATTTGTCAATTCCTCCATCATGAACCCATCAGAGTGGCAGATCGCAAGGTGGATTGAGACAAAACAAAAGGTTGGCTTGCTGCCTCCCGAGTTCAAAATGAAGAAAGCGAAGAATGGCGAATGGGCGTACAAGTTTGGCGAAGTAATTACCCGCTCTCGCACGACCATCACGCCTGAAAACCAGAAAGTGGTTGAAAACCAGTGGCTGCGCTGGATTCACGAAGCGACGGTGGCGGAAGTGGCGGAAACCGCTGACGGCATGATGGTGATCACCTTCGAAACCTCTCTGCCCGATAATGATAAAGCCACATCCTCAGTTGGCACATTCAAAACCCCTCTAGATTGGCATCTCTCGGACGGCACGGAAGATCAATATAACCGCTCGTTCGTGGGGTTCGTCCCTGAAGGACAGGCGCCCGGTGAGCATCTAAAAAAGATGTTGGATTGGAACAGGATATTCAAAAAACAAGCCATGTAGATAACAGGCGTGATGCTCCGCAAAACCAAAAATTTTGCGGCATATTTCCTGTCCGTTGATTGGTTTTGGAAAAACGCTTTTTTGTATCTCCATTTTTTAGTGTGGAGCGATTTTGGCGGGGCCAAAAAAAATTCCCCTGTTGTCTGATTCAGATAACGGGCGTAAAATACCCACGCCGTAAAGGCAAGGAAACAATGTACACCACAGACGAGAGTGACCTTAGTTCTTCCGATAACAACCCGCCCAGTATAAGACGCTGGACGCAGTACGACTTTAATTCGAGATTCACCGTCACGTAGGCATATACCCCTGCGTGATGACACTTCACGCAAGGAGGCTGCCATGCTGACCATTTACAAAACCACGGAACAAGGGCTGGGCACAATCGAAATGATGGCAAACGGCGCCTGGGTCAATGCCATAGACCCGACGCCCGATGAGATGGAAAAACTCATCAACTGGGGGATGGACATGGACTACATCAACTATTCCCTCGACCAGGACGAAATGGCGCGTATGGAACGCGATGAAGAATACACCTTCATCCTGCTTCGCATTCCCATGTACCAGCCCGAAAGCGACATCCCCTACAACACCGTGCCGCTTGGAATCATGATCCTCGGCAACAAGATCATCACCGTCTGCCGCTACGACAGCGACATCTTCAAACCGCTCACCAACGGCAAACACCGCTACCTGAAGACGGGCAAACGCTACCGCCTCGCGCTCTACATCTTCCTCGAAACCGCGTCCCGCTACCTCAACCTGCTGCGTGAAATCAACCGCGCCACCGAAGCCGCAGAAGACCGCCTGCAAAAATCCACGCAAAACCGCGAACTGCTCGAACTGCTCAAATATCAAAAGTGCCTGACCTATTTCGCCACCGCCCTGCGCTCCAATGAAGTAATGATGGAACGCGTCCAAAGGACTCAACTCTTCAATTACTACGAAGAAGACCAGGACTTGCTCGAAGACGTGCTCACCGAAAACCAGCAAGCCATCCAAATGACCAGCATCGCCACCGAAATCCTTTCGGGCATGATGGACGCCTTCGCCTCGGTCATCTCCAACAACCTCAACGTGGTCATGAAAGCCCTCGCCGCGCTCACCATCATCCTCAACATGCCCACCATCGTCGCCTCGTTCTACGGCATGAACGTCGCCCTGCCCGGCGAAGGACACCCCTACGCCTTCCTCACGGTCATCGGCTTATCGCTTGCCCTCACCGCGCTCGCAACCTACTTCTTCTACAAACGGAACTGGTTCTAATGCAAACCCAACTCATCTTCGACACCAAAGCCACCCTCGGCGAAGGTCCCGTGTGGAGCGCGAAATCCCAAACCCTTTTTTGGATCGACATCCTCGAAAAGCGAATCTACGCGGGCGCGAAAATCATCGCCCAATTGGATAAATACATCGGATGTCTTTCCCTGCGCCCAAACGGGACTCTCCTCACAGCCTTGAGCGATGGCGATGGGTCTTCTTCTCTTGTCAACCTTCAAGTTGATTCGTCCCAGCAAAGCGTTCTCGCCACTATGAGCGAATCTGCCACCAACCGCTTCAACGACGGCAAATGTGACCCCGCTGGGCGCTTCCTTGCCGGCACAATGGCAATGAACGAAAGCGACCCCACAGGCGCGTTGTATTCCTTCGACGGCAGGCAAGTCACAAAATTATTCGGCGGCGTCACCATCTCCAACGGGCTCACGTGGAGTCCCGACCACAAGACCTTTTACTATATCGACACCCCCACCCGCAAAATCCAAGCCTTTGACTACGACCTCGCCACAGGACAAATTGCCAACCCGCGCGTCGCAATTCGCATCGCCGATACTTTAGGCTGGCCCGACGGCATGACCTCTGACACCGACGGCAACTTATGGATTGCGCTCTGGGGCGGCGCACAGATCACAAAATGGAATCCGCAAACGGGTAAACTGCTGGAACAAATCCCCGTCCCAGCCTTGCAGACATCCTCCTGCATCTTCGGCGGTAAAGACATGAATGAGTTGTACATCACATCCGCCAGAAAAGGCATGGGCGAAGAAAATCTAAAAAAATACCCGCTCTCAGGCGGGGTGTTCAAGGTGGAAACAAAAGCAACAGGAATGCCGACGTTTGAATTTACCTAAAAAATAGAAGGGTCAACTTCGCCCACAACGGCGGACCGAGAATCAGCAACCCCACCAGTATCGCGGCGAGCGCAGCGACCAGCACTGCCGCCGCGCCCACGTCCTTGCCGATCTTCGCCAGCGGGTGGATTTCGGGACTGGCGAGGTCAACCACCGCTTCGATAGACGTGTTCAGGAATTCGGCGGTGAAGACCATTGCAGTGGTCAGCACAAGCACCGCCCAATCTCGGGCGGGGAGTCCCAGCCAAAGCCCGACGATCAAAACGGCAATCGCAATCGCGCTGTGAATCCAGACGTTCTTCTGCGTCCGCAAGGCGTAATGCCAGCCATGAAACGCATAGCGAAACGATGCAATTCGGGAGGAGAAAAAGGATTTCATTGCTACCCGTTTTTTTACCGCGAAGCTCGCAAAGTGCGCCAAGAAACCCTTTAAAGAATCTTTGCGTTCTTAGCGTCTCTTAGCGGTGAATCGCTCTCAGCTTTCCTGCACCTTGATATGCCCCAGCCCCAGCTTTGACATCACTGCCGCCTGCGCCTTCCACATGCGGGCTTTTTCCCTGACCTTCGCGTGGTCGTGACCGAGCAGGTGAAGCGTGCCATGCACCACCAGCAATTGGACTTCGGCTTCGAGGGGATGCCCAGCCGCTTTGGCTTGTTTTTTGGCGCGGGGGATCGAGATGAGGATGTCGCCCAAATAGTGGACGCCCGACTCGGGATCATTCTCGTCAGCGGGGAAGGAAAGCACATCGGTAGGCGCATCCACTCCGAGGTAGTCGCGGTTCAGTTCGTGGAGTTGGGCATCGTCGGTCAGGACAATCGTCAAGTCTGCATTCTCGCTCCCGAAAGAGAATCGGGACGATGTGAGCGAAGTCGAAGCGCCCGCGTGATCCAAAGTCATTTGCGCGGCGCGTTCCAAAAGAGCGATGTCGGAAAAGTCGTGCTGTTGGTCAACGTGAATCATTTTCTTTCCTCGCAGACATCAAAGTGGCGTCCTGTTCTTCAGGCTTTGCGTTGGGATATTGGATGCGCGGATGATACGTGCCGCGCAGAGTGGTGACAAAGGACTCGGTGATCAGGTTCAGGTCGCGAAGCGTGAGCAGGGTATCGTCCAGTTGATTGTATTTTTGCACGGTCTCGATCACATTGCGGACAAGGGCGCGCAAGCCGTCATCATCGGCGGGACGCTCGGCTCGGGCGCGGGCTTCGGCGGCATCCGCAAGCATCAGCAGGGCGGTCTCGCGTGAACTCGGTCGCGGACCTGGGTAACGGAACTTTTCAATGTCCACTTTGGTCGGGTCGCCACCAGCCGCCTGCATCGCCTGTCCATATTGATAGCGGGTGATGAGCGTGCCGTGATGTTCGAGGATGAAATCCTGCAGGC
>CAILWD010000669.1 GCA_903837815.1 uncultured Chloroflexota bacterium
GAGCATTTGACTATTTTTAACGGTCTTCAAACGGTTTCAACTGAAATGAAATACACCCAAATGCCATATTTGTGAATGATGCCTTGAAAGAAAAACTTCCGAAGCCCTTGCAAGTCTTGGAAGTTTTCATTTGCCAATTCCCCAATTGTCGATCACCCCATGAATTTTATTCCCTTTGATACTCCAAAAACACCCTGACCACATTGGGATCGAATTGAACGCCGGACAGGGATTCAATGTAGGCAAGCGCCTCTTCCTTGGACCATGCCCCGCGGTAGGGACGGTCAGAAGTGACCGCGTCGTACACATCCACAATGGCGAAGATGCGGGCGGAGATGGGAATCTCTTCGCCTTTCAATCCGCGCGGGTAGCCCGTGCCATTCCATTTTTCGTGATGACAATATGGGATGTCCATGGCGGCGTCTTTCAGGTAGTGGATGGGTGCGAGCAGGTCATGGGCGAAGATTGGGTGTTTTTTCATGATTTCCCATTCCGGCCCGGTAAGCTGTTTGGGCTTGAGCAAAATCCCATCTGGGACGCCCATCTTGCCGATGTCGTGCAAAAGCCCGCCGTAGCGCACCTGAATTAATTCTTCGTCAGGTATCCCCATTCGTCGCGCCAGTTCGAGTGTTTTCTCTGTCACCCGCAGGGTATGTCCCTCGGTTTCCCTATCGCGCAGGTCGAGCGCCCGCGACCAGCCCTCGATGGTGGCTTCGTAGGCGAGGATTAATTTAGAGTTGGAAACTTGCAGGCTTTCGAAGAGCCTGGCGTTGTCGATGGCAATGGCGGCCTGCCCCGCGAGCATTCCCAGAAAATCGACCCATTCTTCGCTTCGTTCAACGACAGAGCGATTGAAGACCTCCAGCACGCCGATGACGTTTCCCTTCACAACGAGCGGGATGCCGTAATAACTGACAAAATTTTCTCCCTTCAAAAACCCGGTGAGTAACAGGTTGTTGGGGTCGTCTTGCAGATCAGGGATTTGTACCATGCTCTGCTTCAAAGCAGCCCTGCCCGCATAACTTTCCCCCAACTTGACATGCGCCGTTAAAACGGAATCGGTCCAAAAGCCATGCCCGGCTCCAAGCGTTAGCGCGTCTTTTTCCGCGTCGATAAGCAAAACGGCGGCGGCATCCACTTGCAGGAGCGCGACCGCCCGTTGGACGAGCATGTCCAGGCTTGCCCGCATGTCGAAGGTGGATATGATCTCAAGGTCGATGTCCTTGAGCGCCGTCAGGTAATTGATCTGGCGCTGAATCTTTTCCTCCGTCTGTTTGCGTTCGGTTACATCGCGAATGATGGCGGTATAAAGCCTGCGCCCGGAAAGTTCGAGTTTGGAGATGGAGACCTCCGTTGGGAACAATTCGCCATTGGAACGCAAACAGGTCAGTTCCAGGGTGGGTGTTTCCATGGAGCGCCGCGTTACGCCGGATTCCCCAAAGAGACGGATAAACCCGCCGTGTTCCACGCGTGCGCTCTCCGGCATAAAGGGGTCGAGCGACTGCCCAATTGCCTTGCCCGCCGTCACGCCAAACATGCGTTCGGCGGCGGGGTTGAAGATGACAATTTTTTGATCGTCGTCGATCATGATGATGCCGTCGATGGCTGAGTGGAATAGGCCTTCCAACTGCAACTGGTTTTCGCGCAGTTCCCGCTCGGCGCGTTTCTTTTCAAGCACCGACTGGATGGTCATGGGCAGGCGGCGCATGTGATGGGCCTTCTTGATGACATAATCTGCCGCGCCGCGCTTCAAGGCTTCCACGGCAATTTCCTCGGACCCCGTGCCCGTGACAATGATGACCGGCAGGCTGGGGTCTTTCTCGTGAACCGCCTCCACCACCCGCAAGCCCTCGAAGCCAAGAATATTGAAATCGCTCAGGACAAGGTCGAATTCGCCGTTGGCAAGGGCAAACTCGAAGTCGGCGCGCGAAGCGGCTTCGGTGACTTCAAATCCGCCATGCTCGATTTCCAGCGCGTCGCGCACCAGCTCGCGGTCCAGCGGATAATCGTCTACATAGAGGATGCGGGTCTTCATGGGTTTACCCTCTCGGCGGCGCGACATTCAAGGTCAGCCAATATCCTTCGATCTGGCGGATGACGCCCAGAAACCCATCGAAGGAGACCGGCTTGACCAGGTAGCTGTTCGCGCCGATGTCGTAGGAAAGGGCGCGGTCGCCTTCCTCTTTCGAGGAGGTCAGGACTATCACCGGCAGGCGTTTGAGCAGCGGGGTAGCTTTGATCTGCCGCAAAACTTCGAAGCCGTCGATGCCGGGCAGTTTTAAATCGAGCAGAATCAATCCGGGCAGGGGATGGGTTTCGCGGTCGGAAAATTGGTCGCGTCCGAAGAGATAATCGAGGGCTTCCTGTCCATTTTTGGTCACATGGATGATATTCTTGAGGTGCGCCTCCCGGAATGCGTCGAGGGTCAATTCGATGTCCATGCGGTTATCTTCGATGAGGAGGATGTGGGCTGGTTGTTCCATAAAAGTTTACGCTCCTTTTAGTTTTACCCAGAATGTGCTGCCCGCGTCGACTGTTGATTCAATGCCCAGTTCCGCTCCCAATAATTCAACGCACTTCTTGACGGTGGCAAGCCCGATGCCTGTGCCGGGGTAATCGTCTTCGTTGTGCAGGCGTTGGAACATGTTGAAGATCTTGTCGTGGTATTCGGGCGGGATGCCGATGCCGTTGTCGCAGACCCTGACGCAGATTTGATTTTCCTCGGCCTGCCAGTCTACTGTTACTTGCGGCGGAACATCCGGCTTGTGGTAAGTGATGGCGTTTTCCAGCAGGTTGGCGAAGATTTGCGTCAACAGGGTCTGGTCGCCGAGCGCCACCGGCATTCCCTCGGCGATTTCAATTGTGCCATGAATCTCATCCAGCCGGCTTTGCATATTCCTGCCAATTTCGGCGATGAGTTCCCCCAGTGGCACGGGGTTGTGACGGATGCCCTGACGGCCAACGCGGGCGTATTGAAGCAGGTCGTCGATCAGGTTTCCCATGCGCTCGCTGGCTTGCACAACATTATCCATGTAGTGTTGTCCTTCTTCGTTCAAGTCTGCGCGGTGACGGCGGGCGAGGATGGAGGCAAATCCGCTGATGGCGCGCAACGGGGCGCGGAGGTCGTGTGAGACCGAATAGGAGAAGGCTTCGAGCTCCTTGTTGGCGGCTTGCAGTTGGGCGGTGCGCTCGATGACGCGTTGCTCCAGTTCCGCGTTCAATTTGCGAATCTCCTCTTCGGCGTGTTTGCGTTCGGTAATAACTTCTGAAAACAAGATGACGCCCCCGATCTCGTTATTTGTTTCATACCAGGGGCGGATTTCCCAGCGTACCCAATCCAACCGTCCATCGGTGCGCGGGAAGAGATCTTCCTCGGATCTTTCAATTGCTCCCGCCAGACAGCGACGATGGATTTCCTTCCATTGTTCGGAGATTTCAGGAAACACTTCATAATGAGAGCGTCCGACAAGGTCTTGCGCTCCAAGCTCGTAGTCTGCGAGGTACCGGCGGCTGGCAACAATATATTTCATGTTGCTGTCAAACATGGCAATTGCGGCTGGAGAATGTTCAACGAACAGGCGCAGGATTTGTTCTTCTCTTCGCCATTTTCCCTCTACCTGCCTGCGCTCGGAGATGTCAATGCCCACGCCGATCAGGCAGTTTTTCTTGTTCGCCTGGAGGAATCGACCGGTGAAATAGTATGGCGTGCGTGAGCCGCCTTTGGAGATGAAATCCGCCTCGACATGGGATTCCCCGCTGCTGAAAACTTTCTGGATGCGCTCCGCGAGCAGTTCCTTATCGTTGCCAGCGAAGAAATCTAACGGGCTCATGCGGGAAATCTCCTCTCCGCTGTAGCCTGTCACCGTCTCGAAGTTCTTATTCCAGCGCAGGAATTTTCTGCTCTCGTCGTACATGTAGAAGACGCCCGGCAGGCTGTTGAGCGCGTTGTCTGAAAAGTCGCGCTCGCTTTGGAGCAGGCTGTCTGCCAGCTTGCGTTTGGTGACGTCAATGTGCGAGCCGATCATGTGGACCGGCTTGCCCCCTTCGTCGATGAAGAGCGAAGCCTGGGCGAAAATCCAACGCCAGGAGCCATCCTTGTGCCTCATGCGGAATTCGTTTTGGAAATTTGGATACGGATGCTCGATATACCCGCTGACGGTTGCTTTGGCGCTTTCCAGGTCTTCGGGGTGGACGCGGCACTCCCATTCCGAAAAATCGTTCGAGATTTCATGCTCTTCATATCCCAATTGACTCTTCCATTGAGGCGAGTAATACACCTTGTTGGTGATCAGGTTCCAGTCCCACAAGCCCACGTTGGCAGAACGCACCGCAAGGGTAAGACGCTCCTGCGCTTCCAGAAGACCCAATTCCGCCTTCTTGCGGTCGGTGACATCGTGGAAGAAGATCGAAAGCCCGTCTTTGGACGGGTAAATGCGATTTTCGAACCAGCGGTCGTAGGGCGGATAGTATTCTTCAAGAAAGACCGGCTGTTGCGTTTCGACAGCTTTGTAATATGCGTTATAGAAAGGCTGTCCGATGCCTTCGGGGAACTCGGTCCAGATATGTTTGCCGATCAGCTGTTCGCGCGTCCGTCCGAAGGACTCTGCTGCTTTCTCGTTGACGTAGGTATAGCGCCATTCGGTATCCAGCGCGACGAACGAATCAGAAACCCCCTCCAGAATTTTTTCGACCCGCAATTTGCTTTTTGGGCTTACGCTTTTTCCCCCGCGAGATGGAATACGTGCCTTTGGTTCATGCGAAATCATGGCGCCCTCCATTTCTCCAGACCTAAAAACGGCGACAAAAAATCATATGTCATAAGTATACGCCGGTTTTTGGGTAACAACAGATAATTGAAAAACTTCCGAAACTCATGCGAGTCGCGGAAGTTTTTCGATCGCCATGCGGCGAATTACGGTCATGCGCCATTCCTGCGGTATTCAGTGATTATGCCAAATTCGTTTGCCCCCAAAATTGCAGGTTATTCCTCCGCCTGACGCAGGCGCGATCCGCAGGTGCGGCAGAAACGATCCCCGCCGTGCGCGCGCGTCCCGCATTGGGCGCAGTAGATTCCGCTTTCGGATTCTTCGTTGGCAGACTTTCTGCGGCGCGACTTCTTTGCGGAGGCGGAACGCTCCGACTGGCGATAGTACATAAATCCGCCTATGATGATAATCACGCCCAGGGTGCCGATGATGTAGGGCAGGTAATTATTCAACGAGACGCGCCCGGCAGTGTTTTCGTCCACTGTCACGGGCTCGATTTGAAGGCGCGAAACGCTCAACATATCACTCGGTTTTTGGTAACTTACCGTGAATGTTATTGATTCCCCGGCTGCGACGGAACCGACTTGCGACGAATAATATTGCAGTTTGTCTGAACGAAGACCGTTGTCCTGTAATGACAGTGATGAGGTGAATTGCTCGGCGTCAAAAGGCCGCTGGAGCGCCACCGAAAAATTCCCCACGTTGTAATCACTCAACCAGTGATAGGAATAGGCGCGCTGGCTGCCTTCCTTTGCAAGCGCGGGATCGTAATATTCAATGCGAATGGCAGGAGCGCCCGCCTGAACTGAAATTACCATCCACTCACCGTCCTTTGACGTTTGGTAATCGATCCCCAGGTCGCTCACTGCATTGAGGGTCTCGCCCACAGCCACCGTGTGTAAAACCGCGCCCGATGGAATCCGCACGTCCACCTGAACAGGAAATTGGACACCGGGGGCAAGCAGGATGGAATCGATAACCAGCATGTCTGCTTTATCGAATTCGGGCCATAACTCCACGTTGATAGACTCAATGGCAATCTGCTCTTGTGCGGACACAACGGAAGGAAGAACAAGCAGAATTGCCATTACTAAAATCAAAAACCATTTACGCATGTTGAAGCCTCCAAATCAAGGGTTCCTGAATCTTACCATGAAGCAAAACGGGAAAACGGCGGGAAATACGTCCCAATTTCGGTATGCTATAATATTTTTCTTCATTAATCAAAAAGCGAGGTCCAAATGCCACTTACTCCCAGAGAACGAGTTTTAGCAGCCATTAACCATCAGGAACCCGACCGCGTTCCGATCATCGTCGGGACCAGCAACACAACCAGTTTGAAGGCAAGACCGTATCAGGGATTGAAGAAACTTTTGGGGATCGAGTCGGAAGACCGCTATATTTACGAATGGCCTGAACTGGGGACTGTCCTGCCCGACGAAGCCATCCTCCAACGCCTGCACAGCGACGCGCGCGGCGTGCTGGACTTGTACCCGCAGTGGGTCTACGAGCGGAACCGCAAACGCCCGCCGCACGATCCCTTTATCGATGACTGGGGCAGTGGACAGAGCGAGGCGGCGCCCGGTGTCTGGTTCCCGGGGATTCATCCGATGAAGGAAGCGAAGACGCTGGAAGAGATCGAAAAGTATCCCTGGCCCGACATGGACGACCCCACCCGGGTGGCGCACGTCAAGGCAGAGGCGCAGAAACTGGCGGAGGAGAATCAATACGCAATCATCGGGACGCCCTGGTTGTTGTTCCCGCTCGAACGCGCTTTTGCCATGCAAGGCATGGATACCTTCCTGATGAACCTGGCGCTCAACCCGGAATTTGCCGAATCCCTGCTCAAGAAGATCGCCTCGCTTTGTAAAACCTTGATGGGACATTTCCTCGAAGCCGCCGGAGATAACCTCGACATTATCAAGATCGGTGATGATATCGGCACGCAGAACAGCCTGTTGATGTCGCCGAAAATGTATCGCAAGATTCTCAAGCCGATTCACGCCGATTACATTGCCTTCATCAAGGAGCGCACGAAAGCCAGGTTGTTCTTCCACACTGACGGAGACGTTTTCCCCCTGATCCCAGACTTCATCGAGATCGGCGTGGACATCCTCAACCCGATCCAGACTTCGGCGGGGAAGATGTCTGACATTGCGGAATTAAAGAAACAATTCGGCAAGTCGCTGACTTTCTGCGGCGCGGTCGATACACATCGCGTTCTGCCTGTTGGAACCACACAAGAGGTACGCGACGAGGTCAAGCGTGTGATCGATGTTATGGCGCCCGGCGGCGGTTACATGGTTGCCTCGGTGCATACCATCATGGATGAAGTACCGCCCGAAAACATCCTGGCAATGGTCGATGCCGTGGAAGAGTTTGGGAAGTATCCCATCGGAAAATAATAATTTTGCGAATCAAAAAATCATCCCTCGTTTTCGGGGGATGATTTTTTTGTAGTGGTTGCTATTCCTTTTCGTAGGGCTTGCCGCCTGCGGCGGGGGGCTGTCCCCTGCCGACCACGCCCGCGAGCACGACCATGGTGATGATGTACGGTCCCATTTCGAGGAACTTATTGGGGATCGGGACTTTCAGGATGGCAAGTTTGGATGCCAGCGAATCGGCGAAGCCAAACAACATGCCCGCGCCGAGCGAGCCAACCGGATGCCAGTTGCCAAAGATCATCGCCGCCAGACCGACAAAGCCGCGCCCGGCAGTCATCACCTCATCGAAACGTCCCACAGAACCGAGGACGAAGTACGCACCCGCAAAGCCAGCCATCATCCCGCCAAACAGCACTGAAATGTAGCGCGTGCGGTTGACGTTGATTCCAAGCGTATCTGCTGCTTTGGGATGTTCGCCCACCGAGCGGGTGCGCAGTCCCCAGCGGGTGTAGTAGAACGCCACAGTCAACACGATGACAAAGATGAACATCGCATAAATGAACAGGTTATGGCTGAAAAAGATCGGGCCGATGAAAGGAATTTGCGAAAGACCGGGAATGTCCCAGGTGTCGAAACGCCCGGAGTTGTTCAGCGCCTCGTATTTTTGCAGGAACTTGGCAGACAGAAACGAGGTAATTCCCGTCGCAAAGATGTTGATGACCGTCCCGGCAATGATCTGGTCCACCTTGTATTTGATTGCCAGCACCGCCAGCACCATCGACATCAAAGCCCCGGCGAGGATGGCGGTAAATAATCCGAACCAGATATTGGTCAGGCTGCCAAAGAGGGCGGCGCAAAAAGCGGCGGTCAACATCATGCCTTCGATGGCGATGTTGGCAACGCCGGATCGCTCGCACAAAATGCCAGACAAAGCGCCCAACGTCAGCGGGACGGCGCGTACGACGGCAACCTTGAGCAAACCAGCCAGGTTCAGGCTGGAGTCAGCCGCGCCCCAGACGAGGAAGCCAAAGATGAATAACGCGGAAACGATTCCCAACACGGTGTTGGTATATCGACCAAAGCCGCGCGCCAGTTGATAGGCTCCCAACAAGGCGCCGGCAAAAGCGAGGATATTCAACATCGGCAGGCTTGGGAAAACCCAATCGGGGACGATCACCTTCGAGCCACCCGGATACAGGCTGAAAGTCGTTTGCACATCGGCGGTCACCGTGCGGGAGAAGAATGCCCAAATCCCCAGCGAAAGCGCCAAGAAGATGATCCCCATCACCGTGCGGCGGGTTGGGGAAATATATTCGGAATGCTTGATAACGGTTGTTGTTGACTGTGTCATGGTTTACTTCCCTCCGGCTTTCGGTTCTTTCAGGCGGTACATGGTGCGGATGATGGCAGGAGCGGCGATGAACGCCAAAATCAACGCCTGAAGCACGGAGATGATGTCAATCGGAATTCCCGCCGTCAACTGCATTTGGATTGCGCCGTTGCGCAGGAATCCGAACAAAAGCGAAGCGAGTACCACGCCCAGTGGGTGACTGTTCCCAAGCAGGGCGAGGGCAATGCTATCGAAGCCGTAGCCCGATGAGAATGCGACCGCCAGATTGTGGTTCACACCCAAAACTTCGTTCGCACCCGCCATGCCTGCCAAGGCTCCCGACAGGAACATGGTCAACACGGTGCTTCGGACGATGCTCATGCCTGCGTAGCGAGCCGCATTGGGATTCGAGCCAACTGTGCGAAGTTCAAATCCCCAACTGGTGCGGAAGAGTAACCAATAAACCAGGAACGCCATCAGCAGGGCAACGAAGAAACCGGCATGGAAGCGGTTGGGGTCGTCGAAAAAGCGCGGCAGCCAGGCGCTCTTTTCGATGGGGGCGCTGATGGGCGTGGACTTGTTCGGGTCACGCAGCACGCCGGTCAGCATGTATTCGCTCAAACGAAAAGCGATGTAGTTCATCATGATGGTGTTGATAACTTCGTGCGCCCCGGTCTTCGCCTTGAGCCAGCCGGGGATCATGCCCCAAATGCCGCCGCAGATTGCGCCTCCCAGCAGGGCAAAAGGCACATGGATGATGCCGGGCAACCCTTTGAAAGCCGTCGCCACCCACACCGTGCCCAGCGCGCCAACGAAGATTTGTCCTTCCGCGCCGATGTTGAACAATCCCACGCGGAAACCGAGCGCCACCGCCAGTCCTGCAAAGATATAGGGCGTGGCTTGCAAGAGTGACTCAAAGAAAGGCGTGAAGGCTTTATTGATTGCGACCACATCACCGGAGCGAAGCGCGCTGGCGATATCAGCGGGAACGCCAACCGAGCCGGTAAACAGCGCCTTGTACGTATTCCAAAACACCATCGCCCCGGCTTTGATTCCCTCGAAAAATGAAACGCGGAAGGCGGCGTAAACGCCCTCTGTAGTGACGGCTGCAATCAACCCGCCAGCCAGCAAGCCCGTCACGATCGCCAGGACGGTCACGGTCAGAGAGTTACGCCGGAGTTCCTCAAAAAATGTGGAAAAAACATCTTTTTTCTTCTGTGCTTCTTCTGTCTTTGTCATAGGTTTACCCTGGTATTCCCAAGAGGATTAATGAGATTCCGGCATAACGCCAGCCATCAGCAAGCCGATGCTTTCGCGGCTGGTGGTCTTGGCGTCCACAATGGCGAGAATCCGCCCCCGATACATGACGGCGATCCTGTCCGACAACTGCATGATTTCATCCAGTTCCGTCGAGACGAGCAGCACCGCGCAGCCGTCATCCCGCTTTTCGATGATGCGCCTGTGGATGTATTCGATGGAACCGACGTCCAGACCACGGGTGGGCTGGGATGCGACCAGCAGTTTGATCGGCCGGGAAAACTCCCGCGCCACGATCACCTTTTGCTGGTTCCCACCCGAAAGGTTGCTGGTGGCGGTTTGGGCGTTGGGCGTGCGGATGTCGAAATTCGAAATGAGTTTTTGGGCATTATCGAGGATCACCTTCCGCTGCAAAACGACATTGTGGGCGAAAGGCTCCTTGTACCAGGTATTCAAAATCAAATTGTCTTCGATGGAATAGGCCAGGACGAGGCCGTCCTTCTGGCGGTCTTCGGGGATGTGCGCTGTGCCGAGTTCGGTGATCTGCTTGACCGGCGCATGGGTGATGTCTTTTCCGAGCAGGTGGATTTTCCCCTCCACCGGATGATCCAGCCCGGTCAGGGCGCGAACCAATTCCGTCTGACCGTTTCCCTGAACGCCGGCGATTCCCAACACTTCACCCGCCCGCACCTCGAACGAGACGTTCTCCACTGCAACCTGGTGATGGGGATCGAGCGCTTTCAGGTTCTTGACATCCAGCACAACCTCTTTGACATCGGGGGCTTTCTTCTCGATATTCAATTCGATTTGCCGTCCCACCATCATCGAAGCCAGTTCGAATTGGTTGGTCTCGCTTTGTTTGGCGGTTCCGATGACCTTTCCGCCGCGGATGACCGTGGTGCGCTCCGCAAACTCCATCACCTCGCGCAATTTGTGCGTGATCAGGATGATGGACTTTCCCTGCGAGACCAGGGTCTTCATAATCTTGAAAAGTTCATCCACTTCCTGCGGGGTCAAAACCGCGGTCGGCTCATCCAAAATTAGAATGTCTGCATTTCGGAACAATAACTTGATGATTTCCACCCGTTGCTGAATGCCCACCGGCAGGTCTTTCACGTACGCGTCGGGGTCAACCTGCAAATTGTACGTCTGTGAAATTTCCCGTATTCTTGCCGCCGCCTTTTTACGGTCCAGAAAACTGCCAGCCGTCAGGTACTCGTCACCCAGCATGACATTTTCCGTGACCGTAAAAACCGGGATGAGCATGAAGTGCTGGTGTACCATCCCAACCCCAGCCTTGATGGCGTCGTTGGGCGTATCGAC
>CAILWD010000670.1 GCA_903837815.1 uncultured Chloroflexota bacterium
ATCTCAGCGCCATTCCGCCCTGCGAAAGGGTAAACGAGAGGAACACGCCAATGGCATACAGCGGAATCAGGCGCGTCACACTCGCATTGAAGATGACAAGGATGATGGACGCAATCGCCGCAAGCGTGACAATGCCGCGTGAGAACACCAGCCTGCTTCCGCGAGAAGTCAACTGGCGGGGGAGGAATCCGTCTTTGGCAACCAAAGCCCCAAGGCGCGGAAAATCTGCAAACGCCGTGTTCGCCGCCATGATGAGGATGACGGTGGTGGCTCCGATCAGCATGAGATACAAGGTGCCGCGCCCGGCAAACACTGTCCGCGCCAGTTGGGAGATGACTGTTTCGCTTTCCGACGGAATCGCGCCGATTTCTTTCGTCAGGTAGGAAATGCCGAGGAAGAGCGAGCCAAGAATCAGCGACATCCAAACCAGGGTAATGCCCGCATTTTTACTGCGCGGTTCTTTGAAGGCGGTGATCCCGTTCGAGATCGCTTCGACGCCCGTCAGCGCCGTTGTGCCGCTTGCAAACGCGTGCAAAATCAGGAAGGGGGTAATCGTCGCCAGTCCGTGAGCCAGTTCGATTTCGGGTGGGTCAACCACTGTCCCAAGCGTGTTCGCAAAAAAGAGGCGGAACAAGCCCGTGCCGACGGTGATGAACATCAAGGTCACAAAGAAATAAGTGGGGATGGCAAATGCAGTCCCCGACTCTTTCACGCCGCGCAGGTTCATCATCATCACAAAAAGGATAAAGCCAACCGAGAGCAATACGCGGTAGTCGTACAAGGCGGGGAAGGCAGAAACGATTTGCGCGACGCCCGAAGCGATGGACACCGAAACCGTCAGGATGTAATCGGTGAGCAGGGACGCGCCCGCAATCAGCGCAGGAAATTCGCCGAGGTTGTCGCGGGCGACGATGTACGCGCCGCCGCCGTCAGGGTAGGCGTGGATGGTCTGCTCATACGAGATCGTGACAATGCCCAGCAAGACCACAATGGCAATCGAAATTGGAAAGACAATGCCGAAAGCCGCCGTGCCTGCCGCCGCCAAAATGACCAGAATTTCCTGCGTGGCGTAGGCGGTGGAGGAAAGCGCGTCTGACGCAAAGACCGCCAGACCGACGACCTTTCCAATCGTCTGGTGTGAAGCATCCGCTGTGGAGAGCGGGCGGCCAATAAGCCAGGACTGCAAGGTCTGCCGGGGCTTATGGGTTGTAGTCCTTTCGATAATCGAAGTTTGCGAGTTGTCTTTTTGGTTAATCATGGATACCGTCTTTATGATTCGAAGATGCTGTTCCAGGCCCAGATGGAGCCTGCTTCAGCAAAAATGGAAAGATAGAGCAGGGCGGCAAAGCGCCAATCCTGCTGGGCTGCGGTCAGTTTGACCTGTCCCCAAAAGAAAAGCGCCACAATGGCAAGCGACCCCGCCCAGCCGAACGCCGAAGTGAGCCATTTGGGTTGGGGCTTTTCCCGGACCTCGGTAAAGATGTAAATGGTGGCGGGCAGTTTTCTTTCCAGCGCCTGATATAGCGGACGCTGGATCAGCCCCCGTTGTTGTTCGCCGATGCAAAGAATTGCGTCGCCTTCGTTCCAGTTTGATTCGACGAGTTCGAGCCAGTCGTTGCCCGCTTC
>CAILWD010000671.1 GCA_903837815.1 uncultured Chloroflexota bacterium
CTGCTGTACGTCCGCCTGCGCGTTTTGGCGGCATTGCTTTCAACGGTGATTTGGTGGCTCACTTTGTCGAAAAACCCCAAATCGGTGAAGGCTGGATTAACGGCGGCTTCTTTGTCCTTGAACCTGCAGCAGCCGACTACGTGACCCGTGATGGCATGATTTGGGAACGGGAGCCAATGGAACATCTGGCGGCAGAGGGGCAATTGGCAGCTTATCGTCACGAAGGTTTCTGGCAGTGCATGGATACCCTGAGGGACGTGCGTCTGCTTGAAGAATTATGGCGGGAAGGTGAGGCGCCATGGAAAACATGGTAAATTTTTGGCGTGGACGGCGCGTTTTTGTCACCGGCGCAAGCGGGATTGTAGGCGCCTGGCTGGTGAAGGATTTGCTTGCCTTGGATGCCAGCGTAGTTGCTCTGGTCAGGGATGCTGATCCGCAGTCTGAATTTTTTCGCAGCGGTGACTATCGACGTACGTTTGTGGTTAATGGACGTCTGGAGGATTTTTCCACTCTTGAGCGGGCGATCAACGAGCATGAGGTGGATACCGTGTTTCATCTTGCCGCCCAGCCCATTGTAGGCGTTGCCCAACGCTTTCCTTTGCATACCTTTGAAGCAAATATTCGGGGTAGTTATAACCTGTTGGAAGCCTGTCGTGTTCATGGCGGGCACGTCAGGCGTGTTGTAATTGCCTCCAGCGATAAGGCATATGGCGCCCAGCCCAGCCTGCCTTATACCGAAGACATGCCCTTGCAGGGGAAGTTCCCCTACGAGGTATCCAAAAGCTGTACCGACCTGATCACCCAAAGCTATTTTCATTCATACAATTTGCCGGTGGCAATTGCCCGTTGCGGCAACATTTATGGCGGCGGTGATTTGAATTGGAGCCGTATTGTACCGGCTACCATCCGCTCTTTCCTGCGAGGCGAATCCCCGCAGATTCGCAGTGATGGACGCTATGTGCGCGATTATATTTATGTGAAGGATGTAACCCGCGCCTACCTGCGGGTTGCAGAGTGCATGGATGACCCCAATGTGCAGGGACAGGCATTCAATTTCAGCCCGGAACGCGCACTGACTGTATTGGAGATTGTAAGCGAGATCCAGCGTTTGATGAACTACCCAAACTTGGCTCCTCAGGTTTTGAATGTAGCCCATGGCGAGATTTTTTCCCAATACCTGTCGGCAGAGAAAGCGCAACGTGTTCTAAGTTGGCGCCCGCGATACTCTTTGGAAGATGGATTAAGAGAAACAATTGAGTGGTACCGTGAATACTTGGCTATCTGAATTTGGGACTTCTTTCTCTGGGCAGCGTATTTTAGTAACTGGTGCCAGTGGTTTTATTGGTAGCCATTTGTGCGATGCTTTGCTTGCTTTAGGAGCGGAAGTTTATACCTTAAGCCGATCTGCAAACCCTCCACTGGGGTGTAAAAATCTTTTTATTGATTTGAATGATTTGGATGCGTTGCGTGGTGTGGTAGTGCAGTCCCGCCCACATATAGTGTATCACTTGGCAGCTCAGGTAACAGCACAGCAGAGTATAAGTCTTGTCTTGCCAACTTTGCATAACAATCTTGTAGGGACAGTTAATCTATTTCTTGCTTTTGCTGAAAGTGATGTTCAACAGGTGATAACGGTTGGGTCATCAGAAGTGTCTCATCTTACCCCTTCTTTTTCTCCATATGCTGTCTCGAAGGCTGGGGTAGATTTATACGCAGATCTTTTTCAAAGAAACTACGGCTTGCCTATAGTTAAAATAAGACTTTTTATGGCCTATGGGCCACGTCAGAAGCCTAATAAGTTGGTCCCGTATGTTGTGCGGTCCTGTTTACTTGGGCAGCCCCCATATATTCAAAGCGGGGGGCGCGTTTGCGATTTTATTTATATTGTTGACGTGGTGCGGGGTCTGCTTGCTGCAGGAATGCAAAAAAATTTAAATGGATATAGCTTGGATTTAGGTACGGGCGAAAGTATTAGTATTAAAGATTTAACTGCTATGATTTCCAGTTCAACAGGCGGACTGGTTGAACCAGTATTCAGTGAAGTGTCCGATCGTGTTATGGAGAAACCTCAATTTGCTGATCTTGCTTTAACTAAGAAATTGCTTAATTGGAATCCGATGTTTTCTTTGGAAGAGGGATTGAAAAACACAGTTTTGTGGTTTCGTTCTAATTTAAATACAGGAAAAACCAATGCTAACTAATCAGTCTTTGCGTGATCAAATTCTTAGTTTGGTTGCACTTTATCATAAAAAAACTTTTGCTAATTATGATTTTGCGCCGGGCGAATCGCCTGTGCCTGTTTCTGGACGTGTTTTTGATTCCGATGATCTAAAGCACTTGGTCGATTCATCCCTTGATTTTTGGCTAACCACTGGGCGCTATGCGGAACAGTTTGAACGTGAATTCGCGGCTTTTTTGGGGGTACGTCATGCCTTGTTGTGCAATTCCGGCTCGTCCGCCAATCTTCTTGCTCTTACCGCACTCACTTCTGAAAAATTACAAGACCGTCGTTTAAAACCCGGTGATGAGGTAATTACTGTGGCGGCAGGTTTCCCAACCACGGTAAATCCCATTTTTCAAAATAACTTAATTCCTGTTTTTTTAGATATTGAGTTGGGTACATATAATGTGGATGTCAGTCATTTAGAGGAGGCTGTTAGTCCCCGTACTCGTGCCATCGTACTTGCTCACACACTGGGCAATCCCTTTAATTTGGACGCCGTACTTGAAATGGCGCAACGTCATAACTTGTGGGTAATCGAAGACAACTGTGATGCCTTGGGCTCCTTGTATCGCGGCAGGCGTACCGGTTCCTTTGGCGATCTGGCAACGGTTAGTTTTTACCCGGCACATCATATCACCATGGGCGAAGGCGGCTGCGTGTTGACCAATGCACCCCGTCTTAAAACATTGGTCGAGTCGTTTCGTGATTGGGGACGTGATTGCTGGTGTGACCCCGGCAGGGACAATACCTGTGGCAGGCGTTTTGAATGGCAGTTGGGCGAACTTCCCCAGGGTTATGACCACAAATATATATATTCCCACATTGGATACAACCTGAAATTAACCGATATGCAGGCTGCTGTTGGCGTTTCTCAATTGAAAAAATTGCCCGCGTTTATTGAAAAGCGTAAACATAACTGGCAGCGGTTGTATGATGGATTGAAATCATTGGAGGAATTCCTTATTCTCCCAATCCCTACTGAAGGCAGTGATCCCAGTTGGTTTGGCTTTCTGATTACAGTTAAGCCGAATGCTCCCTTTTCCCGTGGTCAATTGATCCAGTTTTTGGAAAGTCGCAAAATAGCCACCCGTCTTCTGTTTGGTGGAAATTTGGTTCGTCAACCCGCATATCGCGGAACACAATACCGTGTGGTCGGGAATTTGGCTAATACCGATACGGTCATGAGTCAGACCTTTTGGGTTGGTGTCTATCCAGGGTTGACGGATGAAATGATCGACTACATGATCGAAAACTTTCACGAGTTCTGCCGTCAGGAGAAATAGACTTGGCAGTTAACCCACGTTCCTGTTCTGTTGTTGTTTTGGGCGCCGGGCTGGCTGGCTTGGCGGCTGCTCAGCGCTTACGTCAGTTGGGTTTTTACATAAGCGTATATGAAAAGCAGCCTCATATCGGCGGACACGCCCATTCATATGAGAAACAGGGCTTTACTTTTGATCAAGGTCCCCATGTTTCGTTTACAAAACGTCAGGAAATCAAAGACTTGTTTTCAATGGCGGTAAACGGAAGGTTTTTCGAGCAGGATGCCGAGGTCTTGAATGATTGGTACGGTTATATGGTCCGCCACCCTGCCCAATGTAACCTTTACGGCTTGCCGGTAGGTGTCGTTGAGAATTGCGTGGTGGATATGATCAAAGCGCGCTATGAGGACGACCGCCAGGTCAATACTTACGCGGATTGGTGTTGTAAAAGCCTGGGGCAAACGTTTAGCGAAGAATTTACATTTCGTTACACGCGCAAGTATTGGACTGCTGAAGCGCATCAAATGTCCGCTGATTGGATTGGCTCCCGTGTATATCTTCCAAACATTGAAGATGTTATTAAGGGTTCTTTGCAATCTCATACGGCAAACCATCACTATATTACCCATTTTCGTTATCCCGAACAGGGCGGTTTTGGATCGTATGTGCAGGCGGTTATGGGCGGCAATGTTCACTTAAACTCTGAAATGGTCCTGTTGGATTTGAAACAGCGGCGCCTGGAATTTGCTGACGGCAGGGATGTTCACTTCGACGCTTTGATTTCGTCTTTGCCTTTACCTGAACTGGTTCGTCGTATCAAGGATGTTCCCAGAGAGGTGGCCGAGGCTGTTGAACGGCTTGTTTGTACGTCACTCGTCCTTGTTAACGTTGGCGTTGAGCGTGATATGGACTTTCCGAATGCTCATTGGATGTATTTTTATGATGAAGAAATTATTTTTGCTCGCGGCAATTTCCCGCACCGGCTGTCTCTCAATAATGTCCCTTTGAACTGCGGCAGCATTCAAGTGGAAATTTACCACTCCAAATATCGGCAACTTCCTGTTCAGGATGTTCTTAATCGCGCTATTGAGGATCTATACAAGAGTAAATTATTATTCAAAAGCGACAAGGTTATTCTTGCTGAAAAACAAAATATCCCTTATGCCAATATCCTTTTTGATTTGGAACGCGCTCCTAATTTGGCCGTTGTACAGGAATATCTTCGACGGAACAATGTTATCTCTTGCGGACGATATGGCGAATGGGACTATTACTGGAGTGACGATAGTATTTTGAGCCGGTCAGCGTTCC
>CAILWD010000672.1 GCA_903837815.1 uncultured Chloroflexota bacterium
CCCACCCAGCGTAAATCAGCGTCTCAAATACCTTTAAAAACAAACTCACCCACGAAACCTTAATTTCGGGGTGAGTCATGTTTTTGTCGCTTGTGATTGTGGCGCATTATTTCTTCAACGCATATACTGCAAAGCCGCGCGGGGCCGCGAAGAATTGGGCGCGTCCTTCCATGTCTGTGCGTTTGACCAGCGGCTCTTCCATGTGAATTCTGCTCCACCAGGCCACAGGGATGAGTTCCGCGTTCTTCCACTTCGTAGTTACCCATTGACCATCCCAGCGGTCGCCGCGATTATTCAAGACGTAGATCAAGCCGGGTTGGGTTCCGTATCCGTTGCGCTGCATGATGTAGAGGTTATCGTCGAGGTAGAGCGTGTCGGTATCCCCCCCGGCGTATTTCTCATGCACCGACACAAGGGCGGCAATGCCGTTGCGCGTGCCTTCGAGCCCCAGGTTGAAATTGTAATAATCCTTCCAGAACACGCAGGGGTAGCCTTCATGGGTCAGGATGTAGGAATAGGCCAGCAGTTTGTCGTTGGTAATCGGGCGTCCCTCGTCGCGTAAATCGTGGTTTTCGACAAAGGTCACCGCGCTGTAATTTTGATCCTTCAAAATCGATTCGCCACCGACCAGGTTTTGCAGGCTGAACCCATATTGGTCGCAGACATTCTTGAGCAGTTCGCGCAGGGGAAAATCGAAGACGTCCACCGGGTTGGAGTTGTTGCGGTTTGCTTCGTTCACCCAATGAAGGGTGTTGCCCGCGCCGTCCCAATATTCCGCCACGCCGTAGGGTTTGAAGGATTGTCCGTTCCGCATGTAATGATATTCCTGAATGGACTGGACTGTGGACGCGCCAAAGCCTTTGACAAAATCATAGCGGAAGCCGTCAAAGCCGACATCTTCGATCAGCCAGCGGGCGAGTTTGAGCAATTCGGCGAAAACATACGGGTTGCGATGCGAGAGGTCGGGCATGTCGCCGAAGGTCATCTCGTCCCATGATTCATACATACTGGGATGGAAACATTCCCAGTTGCGGGGGAATTTTCCGCTCTTCGGGTTGAAGACTGTCCAACGCGATTGACCCGTAATCGGGTTGATTTCCTGCGCGTCTGCGCCCGAATTGTGATTCAGGACCATGTCGGCGATTAAAGTCAGGTTATGCTGGTGGGCGTTCCCGATGAGGGCATCCAGTTCGGAGCGTGTGCCAAACCAGGTTGGGATCGTCCCCTTTTGGTCGAACTCGCCGAGGTCGTAGTAATCATAGGGATCGTATCCCATCGAAGGCCCGAAGAGGTTGGCGGCTTTGTGGATCGGCGGGAGCCAGAGCGAAGTGAAGCCCGTCTTTGCGAGGGAGGGAATTTTTTCGTTGATGTAGTTCCACCACTGAAATTCCTTTTTTTCCTCACGCGGACAGTCCCAATGAAAGGTTTGCATCATGACGCCCATAATTCTTCTCCTTTGGTTGATGGGTGACGATTGACAGGAAGGCAACAGTCACTTCCAAAAGCGACTCTCACCCGTTTGTCCCAAACATGCGAAAAAAAGTCCGCAGGTCGAACATGGAATGGACCGTGGTATATAGCTCGTTATTACGGTTTTCATCGGTCCTTTGATTGAACCACACACCGAAGATGCCCGCCGCGTTGGCAGCCAGCACATCCTTTTCGAAGAAGTCACCGACCATCACCACATCCGAGGCGGGGACGCCGAGGTCTGCCAGAATGTGACGGTAGTATGCCTCGCCTTTCGGCAGCCGCGTGTTTTGGAAACAATAAATATGCGAGAAATACGCATCGAGTTCGACTCTCGCCAAAGCCCCGCGGATCTGACTTTCATCCGAGATCAACGCGCCGGTGGCAATGACGCTCCGCCGTCCGCTGGCTTGGAGGTCAGCCAATACATCGGCAATGCCTTCAACGGCGCGAATCTTCGGCCATTCGACCATGGGAACGGTGGATGTGGGGTTGTCATCGTACAGCACGGTGTCACCCCAGTCAAAGAGGACGATTGGAAATGGTTTTTGATCCATATTAAAATTGTAATCTGAAGTTTTTTTGGAAACAAGACTTCCAACAGGCGGCGCGCCTCGTTATTGTTCCAGTAACTTTGAGGCTTGCGTCTCAGCCAGCAGGGTCAGGATAACAACCCTCTTGCAAAGGTCAACAACGCCTGCACGTCATTAAAGTTCGTGACCATGCCCACGGAGATGCGCACCGCGCCGCTGGATTTGCCGTCGATGCACTTGCGGAATTCGTCGATGGACATGACGTCTTGGTGGTCGGGGCGGGTGAAGCAGACGTCCAGTTCCACGCGGGAGATGCCGAGGGCGATCTCGCCTGCGCCGGGGTTGCAGAAACAGCCCGTGCGAAGCGAGATGTTGACCTTGTTGGCTTCGCTTTCGATGAAACGATGGTCGAAGGCTCTGCCGTTCTTGTCGTAGAAGTTGACCGTGACCGCGCCGCCGCGCCCCTCGGTGGAGTTTGGTCCGAACAAGCGTACCAGCGGTTCGCCTGTGCTGTGTTTCATGGCGGTCAGGCGCTCCAGCATCCAGCCTGTGAGTGTTTTGACCCGCTCGCTGATGACGTCATAGCCAATGGATTCGATATGCCGCAGACCGATTTCGAGGGCGGGAATGTTGAGATAGTCGAGAGTGCCGTCTTCAAAGGCGGGAGCGCCGTCGGCGAGATAATATTTGTCGCCCTGCACCGATGCGACGGTAATCGTCCCGCCTGCGAACCAGGGTCGATGCAACTTCGCCAGCGCCGACTTCCGCGCGAGCAATGCGCCGAGTCCCGTGGGGTAGCCGAAGATTTTATAGAAAGAAATGGGAACGAAATCGGGTTTGACCTTGCTCAAATCCAGCCGGTTGGTGGGGACGTATGCCGCCGCGTCGAGCAGCACGTCCCAGCCCTGGGCGTGGGCTTTTTCGATCCACTCCAGCGGATGTTTGACCGAGGAAAAGTTCGATTGGGCGGGGAAGGCAAAAAGGTTGTAACCAGATTTGGAGGGGCGAGCCAGTTCGAGTTCGAGTTGCGCAGCATCCAACTGCATGTCCGGGAGGATGACCGGGATGTAGGTCACTTCCGCGCCGCGCGCATGGGCAAATTCCCGAATCCCGTTGACCGAGTTGTGATTGTCGAAGGTCAGCAGGTAACGCCCGTTGGGGAATGGATAGGATTCGCCGACCAGTTTGAGGGCGCCGCTGGCGTTGGAGGTGAAGATGGCAAGGTATTCGTCGGGGTCGGCGTTGAAGAACTTTAGGATGTA
>CAILWD010000673.1 GCA_903837815.1 uncultured Chloroflexota bacterium
CGCCGCCGCGCTTGCCAGCGAACAGTCAGCGGCCGTGCGTCTTCAGGAACTCCCGCAGAATCCGCGCCGTATGGCTCTTCGCGCCGTTGCGGAGGACCTCCTCCGGCGCGCCGCATGCCACCACGCGCCCGCCGGCGTCGCCGCCTTCGGGACCGAGGTCAATCAGCCAGTCGGCAATCTTGATGATGTCGAGGTTATGTTCGATGATGACCACAGAGTTGCCTGTGTCCACCAATCTTTGCAGCACCTCGATCAACTTGTGGACGTCCGCAGCGTGCAAGCCGACAGAGGGTTCGTCCAGGACGTAGAGCGTGCGACCTGTTGCGCGGCGCGATAATTCCTTCGAGAGTTTCACGCGCTGAGCTTCGCCGCCCGAAAGCGTCGTCGCGGGTTGACCCACCCGCACGTAGCCCAGCCCAACTTCCTGTAAAAGTTTGAGTTTGTTCAACATCTGCGGGTAATTCTTGAACTCGGCGAGGGCATGATCAACCGTCATGTCCAGCACGTCGGCAATCGAATATTGGTCGCGGAACATCACCTGCAGCGTCTCGCGATTGAAGCGTCTGCCGTGACAGACATCGCAGGGCACGTACACATCGGGCAGGAACTGCATTTCGATGCGCAGTTCGCCCTGCCCCTGACAGGCTTCGCACCGTCCGCCATGGACGTTGAACGAGAAGCGCCCAGGTTTGTAGCCGCGCACTTTGCTTTCGGGAAGTTCGGCGTACAACTTGCGGATTTCGTCGAACAGCCCGGTGTATGTGCCGGGGTTCGAGCGTGGCGTGCGCCCAATCGGCGACTGGTCGATATTGATGATCTTGTCGAGGTGTTCGATTCCCTCGATGGTTTCGTGTTCGCCGCCGTGCGTATGCGCGCCCATCAGGCGGGACGCAAGCTCGTTGTACAGGATGTCGCTCATCAGCGTGGACTTGCCCGAGCCCGAAACGCCCGTAATGCAGACCAACTTTCCAAGCGGGATATTGACATCGATGCCCTTCAAGTTATTCGCCGTTGCGCCGACGATTTTCAGCGACTTGCCATTCCCTTCGCGCCGCTTCTTCGGGACTTCGACCTGCTTCCTGCCCGAAAGGTAGAGGCCAGTCAATGACTTTGGGTGCGCCAAAATTTGCTTCGGTGTGCCTTCCGCGATGACCTGTCCGCCGTGTTCGCCAGCGGCAGGACCGAGGTCGATCACCCAGTCCGCCTCGCGGATGGTTTCGTCATCATGCTCCACAACCAGCACAGTGTTGCCCAAATCGCGCAGACCCTTGAGCGTTTCCAGCAGGCGCGAGTTGTCACGCGGATGCAGACCAATCGAAGGCTCGTCCAACACGTAGAGAACGCCCACCAGCCTCGACCCAACCTGAGTTGCCAGGCGGATGCGCTGTGCTTCTCCACCCGATAGCGTGACCGCAGAACGGTTCAAGGTCAGGTAGTTCAAGCCGACATTGACCAAAAAATTCAGCCGTTCGTGAATCTCTTTGATCACGCGCTCGGCAATCGTCTTCTGCTTGGCTGTCAGCGGGGAATTTTTACCCGCCAATTTCTTCGCCCACTCCAGAGTGGTGGAGACGGGCCAGGAATTCGCTTCGACAATGTTCACGCCGTCCACCGTCACTGCCAGCGCGGCGGGGTTGAGCCGCTTGCCCTGACACGACGGACAAGGGCGGTCAGACATGAACTCCGAAACTTTTTCGCGGATGTACTCGGAGTTGGTCTCGCGGTAACGGCGTTCCAGGTTGGTGATGACGCCCTCGAAGGCGCGGGTCATTTTGAACTCGTTGCCGTTCGTGTTTTTGTAAACCATCGGGATTTGCTTTTCGCCCGTGCCGTACAAAACGATTTTAAGTTGATCTTCGGTCAAGTCTTTGACTGGCTTGTCGAGGTCGACCTTGAAGTGTCGCGCCGCCGCTTCGAGACTCTGCCAGTAGTAGCCGCCCTCCTCTTTGGGACCGCTCCACTCCATGCTGGCAATCGCTCCCTCGTTCAAACTCCGCTCCGGGTCTGGGATGATTCGCTCCGGGTCGATCTCCAGCTTCGAGCCAAGTCCCTGACAATCGGGGCAGGCTCCCTGCGGCGTGTTGAACGAAAATGTGCGCGGCTCCACTTCCGAGATGCTAACGCCATGCTCAGGGCAGGCGAGATGTTCCGAGAAGTTTTGGTCTTCGCCTTTGTCCACCAGATTGATGGTGAGATAGCCTTCGCCAAACTTGAGCGCGGTCTCGATGGAATCCGTCAACCGCGTCAGCGCCGCCTTGCGTTCCTCTTTTTCGCCTTCCTGCGAAATGACCAGACGGTCCACGATGGCTTCGATGGTGTGCTGTTTGTAGCGGTCGAGTTCGATCTCGTCATCGAGCGAATGCACCACCCCATCTACGCGGACGCGAGTGAAGCCCGCTTTGCGAATCTCCTCGAAGACGGCTTGGTACGTTCCCTTGCGGGCGCGGACGAGCGGAGCCAGAATCAATACGCGGGTTCCATCGGGAAGTTTGGCGACCTTGTCTACGATTTCCTGCGCTGATTGCTTGACCACTTCGCGTCCGCAGACGGGACAGTGCGGGATGCCCACGCGGGCGAACAGCAGACGCATGTAGTCGTAGATTTCAGTGACAGTTCCAACCGTCGAGCGGGGATTGTGGCTGGTGGATTTCTGGTCGATGCTGACGGCGGGGGAAAGCCCGTCGATGTAATCCACATCGGGCTTGTCCATTTGACCGATGAACTGCCGCGCATACGCCGAAAGCGACTCCACGTAGCGGCGTTGACCTTCCGCGAAGATGGTGTCGAATGCCAGCGACGATTTACCCGATCCCGACAAGCCGGTGATGACCACAAACTTGTCGCGCGGGATTTCGACGGTGATGTTCTTCAAATTGTGGACGCGCGCGCCCACGACGCGAATAATATTAGAAGACATAATTCTCCTTGGGGATTTTGCTATTGTAGCACAAATGTTTTATATTCGGAGTCTGGAGTCAAAAGTCGGGAGACTTTTGACTCCGATTCATTTCGCGTTATACTCAGTGCAACTTCTCAAATCCGGCGGTGTTCTTTATGTCAACTCCGCCGGTAAGGTTTTTTATCTTGCCGGAACTCGAATACAACGAAGAGGAAGTTCTTGCCCGCGCCTCGCAGGGAGATCGCGATGCCTTCGGTCAAATGTACGAGCGTTATGTAGAACGCATATTTAACTATGTGTACTACAGAACGGGAAATACGCACGACGCCGAAGACCTGACCGCCCGCGTGTTCCAGCGCGCGATGAAGCATGTGGTCAACTACACAGACCGCGGCGTGCCGTTCTCGGCATGGCTGTACCGCATCGCTCACAACCTGGTCGCCAACTGGCACCGCGACCGCAGCCGCAAGCAGGAAATTCCGCTGGACGACATTCCCATCCTGCCTGCCAAAGGCGACCACCCGGAGCGGAATCTTGTCAGGTCACAGGAACAGGACGCGTTGTTGAAGATGATTCGCACCCTGCCGCCGGAGCGCCAGAACCTGCTCATCCTGAAATTCGTCGAGGACTTGTCCAACGCGGAAATAGGAGCCATCATGGGCAGGAGCGAGGGAGCCGTGAAGAGCCTGTATCATCGCACCCTGCTGGCTCTTCGCGACCAACTGGAAGATCAAAACCTTAATTCAGAAGGAGAATAAACATGTTAGGAATTGTGACCGACGGCGCCGCAGATGTCCCCCAGGAGTGGATGTCGGAGTTTGACATCAAGAGAATCCCCATCAACGTCCACTTTGGAGAGAAGACCTTCATTCAGGATGAAGAACTGACAATGGCCGAGTTCTACAAAATGGTGGATGACAAATCCAACCCATTCCCCAAGACCTCGCAGCCTTCACCGCATCAATTTGTGGAGTTTTACAAGAAATATTTCAAACCCGGCGACACGATTCTTTCCATCCACATCACCAGCAAACTCTCCGGCACGTATGCTTCGGCAGTTGCCGCCGCAGAGGAACTGAAAGGGACGTACAACGTCATCACCTTCGACTCGCTCAACGGCTCGATGAGCGTCGGTTTCATGTGCCGCGCCGCCCGCCAGATGGAACGCGCCGGCAAAAGCGTGGATGAAATTCTCCGTTACCTCGAAGCAGTCCGCGATCACGCGCACGTCATCTTGACTCTCGACACTCTCGATTACGCCCGCCGCAGCGGACGGGTCGGCACGCTCTCGGCGGCGCTGGCTTCGGTGCTGAACGTCAAGCCGATTGCCCTGCTGCAAAATGGGCTGGTCAACATGGTGGAAAAGGTCCGCACCCGCAAGCCCGCCCTGGAACGCGTTGTTTCAAGGGCGAAGGAAATGGTCGGCGACAAACCTATTTATCTCGGCGCGGTTCATGCCCGCGATGTTGAATCCTGCAAAAACTTGCTGGAACAGGCGAAGAGCCAACTCAACGTCAAAGAAACGGTGATGACCGACCTCTCGATTTCACTCGCCATCAATTTTGGTCCCGGAACGGTTGGCTTGGTGCTGTATCCCGCAGAATAATCAACCCCAAATAAAACGTCCCGAAGGTTTTCAGGCACGGACTTGTCTTTGCCGAAGTCTTCGGGACGATTTGAACACAACAGGTACAAATGTCGAAACGCAGTTCAACCCGCAACCCCGAAGAAGACGTTCAATTTCTCGAAGCGCATCTCGCAGGGACTTTAAAACCTCTCGCGCCGCCGAGGGAAATTGTCCAACGCCTGAGCAGACGCATCCAATTGCCCAACCGCGAGAAAATCACCGCCAGTTTCTCCGACTGGAATCGGATGTTTCTTATTTTTGCCGGCGTGCTTTCGGGAGCGTTGCTGTTGATTACCATTGCCCGCGCCTTTTACTACCTCGCCGGGCGCAGGGGATAAACGCATACTACTCAGACCTGACGGGTTTCAGTTCGATGTCCGCAAATCAAGGTCTCGGTGAATCAAAACCGACTTGGTTAATCGTGGTTGCGTGGAAACCCGTCAGGTCTTAATTTTCATCCATCAGCCAGTCGCACATACTCCGAAAAGCCGCTCATGACCACCCAAACGACCCTCGAGGAGTTGAATGAATCGTCCAAAACTGATGACTCAATGGAAGAAAACACGGTACCTCCGGCA
>CAILWD010000674.1 GCA_903837815.1 uncultured Chloroflexota bacterium
TCCGAAGTCTCCGAGACTTCGGAAGTCTCAGCCTTCAAGTGCCCCTGCGTCAGCCGCAGGGATGCCAGATGGTCGTTGTATTCATATTGCTGTGCGAGTTGTTCGGCTTCTGCAAGCAGTGGCGGGATGGCAGAAATGTCCCCTTGTGCGTGTTTGACGCGGATGAGACCAGTAAACGCAGCGCATTCAAAATATTGTCGTCCTCGATAGTTTAGGCTTTGTTGGTATTGAGTAATAGATTGTTCATATTTGATGTCAATTTCATATGCTAAACCAAGCCAAGTGAGAACTTCACCCATTGAAGGAGTATAAGATGCGGTTTCAAGCGTTGTAACTATATCGGTTAATGTTTTTTCTGCCTCCCGTAATTTGCCTTCTTTTATCCATGAAACTGATCGCCAGCGGAGCGTCGTTGTTCTTTCTATGTCTGAAAGGTTTAATGTGACTTTGAGATTTTCCCATTCTTGAAAATACTCATCGGCTTCTCTGAATTTATTTTGCACTGCAAGAACTACACCTAGATCTCTGAGCAACCCACGAATATCTACTTCGCCTAACCCTTTCACTATTTTGATGCCTTCACGAGTGTTGTTTTCTGCTTCACTATATCGACCTGACCATGCATATGCAGGAGACCAGCTATCTATTAGTTCAGCATAAACTGTAGTGTGCCTGAATTCTTTTGATAAGGTGTCCAGTCCGCGTTTTTGAGCCGCATACATTCCCTGCCAATCGCCACGAACAGCGTTGAGTGTTTTAATAGACCTATAGGCACTCGCCTCTCCATATTTGTTTCCAGATTCATGATAGAAGTCTCGTACTTTATCCAAATAAGCAAATGCCTTTTCCCAATCCCCAAAAAGAAGAAAGTAAATATCACTCTGGGTTCTATAATTCAAAACAGTCTTTGAATCTAAGACAGGCGCGATATCTAAGCTTTTCTGACTTGCCGCTAAAGATTTTTCCAAGATTCCTGGTTGGCGACTTATCTCTCTTTGTGTTAGCAGGTCAGCTAAATCACACAGGGCATACGCCCTTAATTTTGATTCAATTTGATTGTTGTATCCAATTCTTTCGTAGAGAGCTATTGTGTCCCAGAAGCGTACTAACAAGAACAACAATCGAGCATTGTAATATTCTCTCCACGATTTGCTGTTTTCATGCTCTAACGGATATGTGTTCGCGTCATTGAGTAATGCGATTAATCGATTAGTTAGCCGATACTGCGTTAGCTCTTCCGCCATTTCCTGAAACAACTTCATCCCCGTCTCCTCATCCGCGCGGACACGATGATACAACCGCTCCAATCCCAATCGCTCGGCGTCTTCGCCCGTTGCCTTCTCCAGCTTTTTCTCAAAATATACCGCCGCGCGCTCATGCAACTCCGTATGACGCTCCGAATCCTGCACGTGCAAATTCTCATCCATCATCTCACGCACGGAATCGTGCAGTGCCAGCCCTTCGACGCGTGTCCGCACAAAAGGGAAGCGACGCAGCTCGTTGTACACCTCGCGTACATCCTCCTTGTTCATCACCGCCCGCAAAATCGGCTGGTCGAACCAACGCACGACCGCCGCCGCTTCCAACGCGGGAATCAACGCGCTCGGCACACCTTCCATCAAACGGTCAACCAGGTTGGCGACAATCTCCGCCTTGACCGACTGAAAATCCTCCACGCCATATTTCACCCACAACTGCACCGCGCTCGTCACTACCATCGGCAGTCCGCGTGCAAATTTGATGATGGCATCCACTTGCACGGGGTCAGGTTCGCCGCCGCGCATGGTCGCGTAATAGCGGCGGATTAACTGGCGCATGATCTCTTCGGTCATCGGCTTGAGTTCTTCCACTTGCGCGTTCATCATCCAACCCGACCAAATGCGCTGCCAATCGGGCAGTTTCCGCCCCGCAATCACCATCAAGACGTTGGGATGAATCTTCTGTGCGGTTTCGCCCACCCAATCTTCCAACGCGGACATTTGCTCAAACGTATCGAGCAGCAACACCATGCGTTTCTTCTCGGCGGCTTTGGCAATGTCTTCGAGAAAATCAGCGCTGAGTTTTTTTGCAGGGTCAAGCAACAGGTCAATATCGGGCTTGGACAAAAATCCGCGCAGCCAATCGGTGAGCGCCTCCGCGCCCATGCCGCTGACCACGCCGCCCAATGCGCCGCCAATGGCTGTGCCAACACCAGGAATGATGGAACCGATTGCCGCGCCCAACAATGCGCCGCCCGCAGTCTCCGCTGTTTTCGATGCGGCTTTGCTGGCAATATCCGCCACTTTATTTTGACTTTTCTTAGTTTGATCTTCCACCTTGGCTTGAATGGCGCGATAGGCTTCCATCGTTTTGCCAAAAGCTGGAAACTTGATGCCATCTTCCTTCAAATCCTCCGCCCAACGAGCAATCACATCCAGTACAGACTTTGTGTCATCGCCCGAAGCCAGCGCAACAGGAACTTTTTCACTTTTGCAATGCAGGCGGAACATGCGTAACAAGGATGATTTCCCCACCCCTCCAACTCCATGAAACACAATCAAGCGTTTGGGCAGCTTCTCCATCGATACGAAATCCTTGAACATGCCGCGCAAATGTTCCATGTCTGTGAAATAACTTTGCAGGTTGTTGTCATAGTCGGATTGCATATTTACCCTTCCCGATTCTGCTGAACGAAACTTGATTTTTCCAAGTATAGCACGCATTCCCAACCACTCCCTCAGCGTGATATAATGCCGCCCATGCAACCAAACCCCAAGCCGTCCGCTACCGCTCAAGCCGCCGCCGCTACGCGAGCGTTCTGGAGACCTGTCACGGCTTGAGACTGGATGAAGAAACCCAAGTCCCGCAACCGACAGGTTCGGGACTTTTTTATTTCTTCGTTGTTGAAAATATGAAACAATTGAACCGCAAAGCCCGCAAAGATCGCGAAGAAAAACATTGAAAAAACTTAGCGCCCTTTGCGCTCTTTGCGGTAAAAATGTTCTTTCATCCTTCACAATTCATCCTTCATCCTTTCCCACTTGGTATAATTCGCCAGTCATCATCTAACTTCGGAGCGTTTTTATGAGCAAAAAACACACAGGCAACCAGATTCGTCAGGACTTCATCGACTTCTTCGTCGAGCGCGGACACACCGCCGTGCCGTCCATGTCCCTTGTCCCGGGCGGCGACGCCACCCTGCTCTTCACCAACTCGGGCATGGTGCAGTTCAAGGATGTATTCATCGGCACCGACAAGAAGCCCTACACCCGCGCCGTCGACTCGCAGAAGTGTATGCGCGTGGCGGGCAAGCACAACGACCTCGAAGACGTGGGGCGCGACGACACGCATCACACATTCTTCGAGATGCTCGGCAACTGGTCATTTGGCGACTATTACAAGAAGGAAGCCATCGCTTGGTCGTGGCAACTGCTAACCGAAGTCTGGGGCTTGCCCAAAGACAAGCTCTACGCCACCTGCTTCCAGGATGACAAGGGCAACGTCCCGCGGGACGATGAAGCCGCGGACATCTGGAAAGCGCAACCCGGCTTCGATCCCAGTCACGTGCTGTTCTTTGGGCGCAAGGAAAA
>CAILWD010000675.1 GCA_903837815.1 uncultured Chloroflexota bacterium
CGGTCATTGGGGTGTAGGGATGATAGTCCACGAACATCAGGTCGGCGAAGGCGCCGGGGACAATCTTGCCGATGGGCGCGGCGGGGAAGAACTGGTTGGCAAGCGCGGCATTGTTGTAGATTGCCATCTGCTGCACGTCGTATCCGCCCATGCGGCGCGGGTCGCGGTGATACAACTTGTGGACGAGGTAGGCGGTCTTCCACTCTTCCCACATGGCGATGGAGAATCCGTCGTTGCCGAGGCAGACTTTGACTCCCAGCCTCAGCATGGATTCCACAGCCGACATGCCGACAGCGTTATTCATGTTGGAGCGCGGTTGGTGAGTGAGCCAGGTTTCAGTCTCTTTGAGGATTTCCATTTCGCGGGCGTCGAAGTGGACGCCATGCACGGCAATGCTGCGGGGACCGAGAAGTCCATGCTTTTGCAGGCGGTCAATGACGCGCATCCCGCTCCTGGCGAGGCTGTCGTATTCGTCCGAATCATGCTCGGCGGTGTGGACGTGGAAACTTGTCCCTTCGGGTGCGGCGGCGCGGCAGGCTTCCAGCGTCACGCCCGAAAGCGTCAGACTGGCATGAAGCCCGAAGGCGGCTGCCAGCCTCGGGTGTGGATTGGTTTCCATCCGTTTGATGAAGCGCAGGTTTTCGTTAATCCCCGCGTTGGCTTTTTCGTTCCCATCGCGGTCGGTGACTTCGTAGCACAACGAAGCGCGGACTCCGCTTTTATCCACCGCGTCGGCGATGACATCCAGCGAGCCGTCGATGGCGTTGGGCGAGGCGTGATGGTCGATGAGTGTTGTCGTGCCGTGCTTGATGGCGTCCACCAGGCAGACTAGGGCTGAGTAGCGCACGGCTTCTGTGTCCAGCGCCTTGTCAAGGGGCCACCACAACTTTTTGAGGATGTCGGGGAAGTCCTTGGGCGCGGCGCCGGGGATTGCCATGCCGCGCGCGTATGCGCCGTAGAAATGCGTGTGGGCGCAAATGCCGCCCGGCATTACATATTGACCATTGGCATCGAGGGTCTTTGCCTTCGGGTGCTTGGCGGTCAACGACTTGGTCGTGCCGATTTCCTTGATGCGATCACCTTCAATCAGAATCGCATGGTTTTCGAGAATCTTATTTTCAGATTCCCACGTGATGATGTTTGCATTTGTGATGAGCATGTTTAACCGTATCCATATTGATTGGGATGGGGAAGTTTGACGCCGGAGACGCCGAGTTCCCAGAGGATGTTATATGCTGTTTCGCGCAGTTCGGGTTCGTCTTTGTACATGGCGCTGTAGATTTGCGCGATGACGCCTTCGTTGGGGGTGTATTTCAGGTAGGGCAGGGAAGCCAGCCGCGTATCCGCATTGTCGCTGTTGAGAGCCAGCAGGAGGATGTCGGTGGCGGGGACGCCGGGCGAGATTCCCATGCCTTGTTTGGCGGCAAACTCAATCAGCCACGGCGATTCGGACGGGCCTTTCAACTTGCGCGGCGCGCGGGAACCAGCGCTGGTCTTGGAGTCCAGGACTTCGGTGGCGGCGGTGCGCACAACCCACTGGTCGTCGTCGATTTGCATCTTTTGCAGAAGTTCGATTGCCCAGCGCTCGTTGACCCTGCCGAGTCCATAGGCAACTGCCCGCCGCAGGAGAATGTCTTTCAAGGTCATGCCTTCCTTCAGCATGGCATGACCTTCTCTGGGGTCGTTTGCCAGAGCCTCAGCCGCCGCGCGGCGGATGTTTTCATTTCCGTTGAGCAGGGTATGAGCCACCGCTTCGAGCGCCTCGTTGGTTCCAACCGCAACCAGCGCCATGCAAGCCGCGTGCCGCACAGCCTCGCTGGGGGCATTCAATGCATGACCGAGTACTTCGGTTGCCTTCGCATCGCGCATCGCGCCGGAGCCGAGGACAGAAAGTTGGACGAGTTCAAAATTCGAGGTGGTCGAAAATTGGCGGAAGAGGGTGGCTGCATTGGCATCGTTGCTGATGACGAAAGCCGCCATTGCCTGTCCGCGCAGGTTGAGCGGAATTCCGTCCGTTTGCAGGATGCCCGCCAGCGCCCCAAATAATTTTCCGCGCCAGGGCGCATTCTTGGGCGCGTCACGCAGCCAGCGAGCCGCCGCAAACAGCGGACGGTGCATGGGCATGCGCGTGAAACCCAACAGGGCATTCACCAGCCTGCTTGCATCGCCAAACGCCGCAAAATATCGCATCGCAAGATATTTGCCCGACCAGTCTGGCTGGTTCAAAATATCCTCTTCCACGTTGTAATTGGTCAGGGCGCGTCCCGCAAGGTAGCCCGCAAAAACAGGGTGCGCAAAGCGCATCATGTTGTTTGGATAGGAAACCAGCAGTCCGCTCGCAGCCATTTTTCCGAGCAGACCGGAAGTGGGCGTGGCGACCTTTTCGACTTTCTTCCCCTTGCCGCGTTTGAGACTGGCTTCGGGCGTTTCCTCTGCCAACCCTTCGGCTGGTTCGCCGTTAACGGCATCTTCCGCCACTTCAAACGACTTGACCCAGCCGCGCGCGACTCTCGAGTCAAAAATGGGCTGGGCGCTGACGACTGCCTGCATCGCCAGCGTTTCGAGGGCGGCGAGCGGGGTGTTGGCGGGAGCAATGCGGCGGATGTGGGTGGCAACGGATTCCAGCACGCGCGGTCCCAAACTGTCGCCGGCGTATGCGCCCCAGGTTTTGAGGGTCAATTCGAGGGGAGATAAATTCGCGTTGTCGTTACTCAGCCAGGCATTGAGCAGGAACGGATCCACATTTTCAGCGTCCGTTTTCCCCTGAGCCCAGGATTCCATTGCAATGGTTTGAGTCCAAAGCTCACCCCACTCGCGGATGAAGTTTTCGGTTGTGTGGTCCGACCAGGTCATGAGGGTGAGCGGCGTAAAGCCCAGCGGGATCAAGCCGTCAAGATGTTCCGTTGTCCCGGTGGTGACAATGCGGGTCTTTGGGTAGTTTTGCAGGATGAGTTTGAAGTACTCGGTGACGATCTGCTGGGTTTCCGGCAGAATTTCATCGTAGCCGTCGAGCAATAAAAGAGCGTTGCCGTTCTTGAATGCGTTTTCGAAGAAGGTGGGCAGGCGCGGCTGGTCGAGCAGGGGCGCGTGTTCCGAGGCGGCTTCGACCAGCGGCGAAAGCGCGTCTTTTGGAGTTAAAACTGGAAGTTTCAGGCTTGCCACATGAAAGAGGAAAGGGATTGCGTCCTTGAGGGTTTCCAGTTTTTCGCTGCGGTTTGCGGCGAGAGA
>CAILWD010000676.1 GCA_903837815.1 uncultured Chloroflexota bacterium
CAATGATCGCCCAGGCGACGGTAAAGACGATGCCCACCACCAGCATCAGAACGATTTGCCCGCGCAGGTATGCCATCCACACGTTGCGAAGGCGGCGGTAGAGTTCCTGTATTTCGTCGCGGTATTCTGCCGGGGCAAGGTTCACCAGCCAGTCGCGCATTTGGGGCCATTCACTCATGAAGAGATGCACGCTGACGAGAATTACCAGAAGCCACAGGACGTTGATCGAGGTCGTTTCCAGCAGGGCCAGGGCCTCTTCGGGCAGGGGGGTGAGAATCGATTCCTGCAAATGCTCGAAGCCCTCGCCTACTTGCTCAAAGTGAAATACCATGTTGCCGAATTGCTTGGGCTCGATCAGCCAGTCGCCAATCTGGTTGGAAAGGTCAAGCAGGTCACTTGCCACAAGCTTGATCTCATCGAAAAAGATCGGCGTCAGCGAGGCGGGCACGCCAACCAGCAGGACCAATGCCGAGAAATAGACAATGTTCACGGCGGCGGTGCGGGAAAGTTTTGTCACCTGTCTCAACAATGTTACAGCGGGGCTGATTAAATATGCGGCAAAGCCCGCAATGACCAGCATTTTCACCGCCTCACGCGCATAGACCACCAGGGCCATGGCGGCCGCAAAGAGGATCAGGCCAGCGATATACCGGGCAGCGATACTCCAGTCTTTCATAGGACCTTTTTAACTGCCTCCAACGTCGGCTCGATAATTGGAGCGGCTTGCACAGCCTGCATCGCGGCGCGGACATCTTTGAGGCCGCTGCCGGTGTTCATCACCAGCACCGGGTCGTCGCTCTGGACCACGCCCGAAGCCGCGGCCTGTACTAGTCCGGCGTACGCAGTTGCACCGGCGGGTTCGGCGAAAATGCCCAGCTTGCCAAGTTCGGCAATTGCCCTGATGATTTCAGTGTCTGGCACAGTAATGTATGTTCCGTTGGTTTCCTTTGCGGCGCGTACGGCACGGACGCCGTCACGCGGCAAATCGACCGAGATGCTGTCGGCAAGGGTGGTGGCAGAGACGGGAGTGATGGTCTCGGTATTTGCGCGGAAGGCGTTGGCAATCGCCGCCGAGCCTTCGGCCTGGACGCCGATGATGCGCGGCATGTTGGGAATCCAACCGAGGGCGAGCAGGTCTTTGAATCCCTTGTGAATGCCGGAGATGATGTTGCCATCGCCGACGGAGACGAAAATGGTCAGGGGCGAATGATTGTCGAGGGGGCTGTCTTTTTTGTGCCAGTCGCGGTGGGCTTCCAGCCACCATTCCCAAATTTCGAAGGCGGCGGTCTTTTTCCCTTCGAGGGTAAATGGGTTGTAGCCGGTGTTGCGGCAGTACCAGCCGAATTCGTCTGCCGCTTTAACCGTCAGGTCGAAGGCTTCGTCGTAGGTTCCATCCACAAGGATGACCTTGGCGCCAAAGACGAGCAATTGCGCCACCTTCGCCTGCGGGGCAGATTTGGGCGCAAAGATGACCGCTTTCTGTCCAACGGCGGCAGACATGCCTGCCAGCGCGGCGCCCGCATTGCCGGTGGATGCAGTGACGACCACGTCTGCTTTGACTTCGCGCGCGCGGGCTACGACCACGGCGCTGGCGCGGTCTTTGAAGGAGGCAGTGGGGTTGCGCGACTCATCCTTGAGCCATAGGTGCTTAAGCCCCAGTTTTTCCGCGAGGCGCGGCAGGGCAAAGACAGGGGTCCAGCCTGCGGCGTGCAGGGGGGTAGAGTCGCCCGCCGGCTCGTTGACGGTCAGCAGGGGCAGGTATCTCCATAGCGAGGAGTTCTCGCGCGAAGTGACATCTTCGGGATGGTATTTCTTTTTGATGTGATCGTAATCTGGGATGACGTCTAGATTGCCGCCATCCTTTGGGCAGGTGTAGGTGACTTGACCGGGCAGGTACTCGGTACCACAAAGCGAGCAACGATAGCCAGTGAATTTATTCATACGACTCCTCTTTTTGTTTAGACTCCATCGGAAGTTAAATCCGCGCGCCGGTCGATGAAAAATCATCCGTATTTTTTGTGTTTGCGACAGCGTCCGGAATGGGTTTGGGCGTATTGACGGTAAAGTCTTTTGATTTTACCCGATATGGGATGGGGGTGTGGTTTTAATCGATCTTTCCCATTCATCGACTTTTGCGTCCACGGCTTATACCGGGCTTTTCAAAATTATTCAGGTTAACCTGAGTTTCCCAACCGAAAGGTCGGCTTTGTGAAAGATGCTGAGAAAGATGGTGCGGCTGATTTTACTTGACCCTGTCATTTGTCGGCAAGGATGATGAGCAAGGCGCTGAATTTCACTTCGACGGTTTTGATTTCCGCCGAGAAGCCTGCCTGAATAAAATGCCCCAGGATTTTCTTTTTCAGGTTTTCATCCAGTGCGGCGGGGCTTTCGCCCGTGACTTTGTACAGCCATTTGAGGAATCCGATGGTGGGGAAAGCCACAGGCAGGACGATAAACCTTCCGCCGTCGCGCAAGACTCGATGAGCCTCGGTCAGCGTTTGCGGGTCGAAGATGTATTCGGAGGGGAAGGTTGAGATGACGGTGTCGAATGTCTCGGAGGCGAAGGGGATTTTCTGTGTGACGGCTCGCGTGAGTTTCATCGAACCGCCGAGACGGCGTTTGGCAATTCTCCCCATCGGGGCAGATTCATCCATGGCAACAGAATCAAACCCACGGGTCGTCAGTTCGCGTTGCAAATGTCCGGGGCCATGTCCCAGTTCGAGGACGCGAGTCCCGCTGATAAATGGGATTACGCTCCGCACCCAGTCGTTCCACTTTCCAAAAGAAACAATAACGGCAACGAGGTCGTAGGCGAAGGCAAAAGGATGATAGAGCAGGTCGAAGAAGACCCGCATGAAGCGTTGAATGAGGTTCATAAAAAACAAGGGCTTGACCGCAGTCAAACCCTTGTCGCGTTTGGGGATGTTACGCGGCAGCCGCGTCTTCGCCCTTCTTGGGCTTGCGGACAGCTTCGATCGCCGTCTTGCCGCGCTCGCGGACTTCGTTGGCAAGTTCGGCGGCGCGTTCCTTGGCTTCCTTTGCCAGTTCGTCGGCGCGGACGCGGGCGTCGGCGGCGAGTTTCTCGGCTCGATGATAGGCTTCTTCGGCGCTCACCTGGGCCTTGTCGCGCAGTTCGATGCTCTTGTCTTTGATCAGGGCGCGGGTTTCTTCACCGGATTGGGGGGCGAACAGCAGGGCGACAACGGCGCCAGTCAAACCGCCGACGACAAAGCCGACCAGAAATGCTCCAAATTCATCACGTTCAGACATGGTTATGCTCCTTTGGTAAATTGGTTGAATGTTTTTTTATATCCAGGTTTTTATGCCCGGGAATTGCCTTTTTACTTTTTCTTGATGCCCATTAATTCCATCATGCGTGACAGCCCCGCCAGGTAACCGCTGAGTTTGACCACAGGCTCCACCACCTCTTCGCCCAAAAATTCCACGGTGCCGCGCAGGGTATTGACGGTTTCATTGGTGGCATTCAAAATTGGGCGAACTTCGTTTTGCAGCAGGTTGATGAGGCTTGCCAGTTGAACAATCAACACAACCAGCGCCACGCCGATAATCAGCGACTCAAGCGCGACGACGATAATGAAGATGTCGCGAATTTTGTCGGTGGGGGTACTCGGCTGCATCAATCCGTAGATCGCAAGGATGAGCAGGGCAAGAAAGATGACGACTCCGGCAATGACCGCCGCCATCGTTTGTTTTTCTTTGCGTTCCTTTTCGCGTAACTCCGCCTGTTGTTCAGGAGTCGTTTGCGGGAGGGAAGGGGGTGTTTGTTCGGGATTGGGAAGTGTCATGTTTTTATTATAGCATTTTTGATTCGAAAAAGCGCTTTATGTTCTCTCTCTCTGCATGGCAAGAGCAAAGCCTGAAAGGGCTTCTGGGTATTCACAGATGGCGCGGATTTTCACAGGTTTTCTTTCTTGAAAACTTATTGATCTGTCCAGTCGATGAAGTTTGTGGATTATTCCGGATAAAGTCTATTGTTTTTCCAGCGCATTGACGGGTTTGTGCGCGGCGAGCCAATCTGCCCGCCTGCGGAACAAATCGGGGACGGCTTTGTTGGCGTCGGCGATGAGTTCTTGAATATCGGCTGTCAACAGTTTGCCGTTTTCCACGACGATTCTGCCCGCGACCATGGTCATGTCCACATCGCCGCCCCTGACCGCGTGGACAAGGTTGTGGTGCAGGTTCCCATCCGCGCCAGTGATCAGCGGAGTCATGCGCGGCGTGTCGGTGCGGACGGCGATTAAGTCCGCCTGTTTGCCGACTTCGATCGAGCCGATTTCGTTATCCAGACCCAGAGCACGCGCGCCCATGACCGTCCCCATGCGGCAGACGGACCAGGCATCCAGCGCGGCGGCATCGAGCCGGGAAAGCTTCGCCAGCAGGGATGAGGTTTTCATTTCCTCGAACATGTCGAGGTTGTTGTTTTCCTTTTCGCCGTCGGTGCCAAGCCCAACCGCCACGCCGCTTGCAAGCAGATCCACCACGCGCGCCGCGCCGCTGGCGAGTTTCATGTTGCTGATCGGGTTATGCGCCACGCCGACTTTTCTCTCAGCAAGAATTTGAATCTCCGCATCTGAGAGCCAGACGCAATGGGCGAGCAGGGTGTGCGGCGCGTCGAGCAAGCCGAATTTTTCCAACGCTTCGATGGGACGCATCTGGTAGCGGCGTTCGGTCTCTTCCACGTCGAACTTGCTTTCGTTGCTGTGGGTGTGGAATCCCGTCTGGTAGTGGGTTGCCATCTCGATGGCGCGCTTCCAGGCTTCGGGCGTGGCATAGAACATGTGCTCCAGCCCCACCCACACGTTAACCCGTCCGTCTGCGCCGCCGTGCCATTTTTGAATCAACGCCTCGTTGGTCTTGAGCGTTTCGAAATAATTATGGTCGGGATGCTCCGCCACGTATGGAACCAGCACGGCGCGGATTCCCAACTGCGCCGCCGCATTCGCGCTGCCATGCATGTGACGCCACATGTCAACAACGGTGGTTTCCCCGCAAAGCAGGGACTCGGCGTAGCACAAAAACGACGCGATCTCCGCCTCACGCTCGTTGACCACGCGATGCATCGGGTCGATGAATTGCTGGAGCCATTCCCACACAGGCAGACCTTCCGCCGTGCCGCGCAGGAGACCCGAATGCATGTGAGCGTTGACCAGCCCCGGCATCAGCAGGCGATCCTTCAGCCGCTTGACTTCGACCTCGGGATTGGCGGCAACGACCTCGTCCGCCTGCCCCACGGACTGAATCCTGCCGTCCGCGCCGATGAGCGCCGCACCATTTTGCAGGACGGCGTTGTTTGAATCCATCATAACCAGATGGTCTGCGTGAAGAATAATTGGGTTCATGGGGACGCTCTTTTTGATGATAGGTTTCTTATAAATTGTTCGCTGTAGACGGCAAAATTCGTCAATAGACTCTATCGGAAATAAAATCGGGACGCAGATCGCGAAGCGCGCTGATCTACGCTGATTCACTGATATTACACGCCCAGTCGTGATTCCCTGAGCAGAGCAACACTTGCGTCGCGCCAGTGCGGTGAGGGTCTCTGAGACAATCGTAGAGGTTCTTCGCGCCGCTCAGAACGACACTGTGTAACATCAGTGATTCAAAGAGAAAAATCCGCGTTCTCTGCGTTGATCAGCGTCCAAATCGGTTTTTGGGCTTATTACCGATAAAGTCTACTTTATACCCGCCGCCTGCTTTGAGAAAGTTCATTAACCAGAGCCGCCTAAAAACAAGACTTCCGAACTCTCAATGAATTCGGAAGTCTATGGCTTTCATGGGGTTAGGATATCCTTCGCCCAACCTTGCTCCGCCTTGTACCATTCGATCAGGTTCCCAATCCCTGTGCGCAGGTTCACCTGTGGATTCCAACCCAGCATTTCGCGGGCTTTGGCCACGTTTGCCTGGTTCATGAACATATCTGCCAGATTGGGCGGGCCATGTTGAACATTTGCCTTCTTCCCGGTCAGATCTTCGATCAAATCCACCAGCCCGTTGATCGAGATCACCTCATGCCCGCCAAGGTTGATGATTTCGTGACCCAGCGGCTTGAGCGCGGCAATGGTCCCGCGCGCAATGTCGTCCACGTAGGTGAAACCGCGAGACTGCGTCCCGTCGCCGTTGATGCGGATTGGCTCGCCCTCCATAATCCACTTTACAAAGCGGAAGATAGCAAGGTCAGGGCGTCCTGCCGGCCCATAAACCGTGAAATAACGGACGACGGTCACGTCGATGTCGAACAGGTGATGGTAGGAATGCGACAGCGCCTCGGCGCCCTTTTTGCTGGCGGCGTACGGCTGCATGGGCTCGCTGCTCGATGCGGTTTCAGGGGTTGGATATTCAGGATTCTCGCCATAGATGCTGGATGTGGAAGCCAGGATGAATTTTTTGCATCCCGTCTGGCGGCATAGTTCCAACATGTTCAAAGTTCCCAAGACATTTGATTCGAGGAATATCCAGGGGTTTTCCACGCTGAAACGCACTCCAGCCCGCGCCGCAAGATTAATCACTCCGTCGAACGGACGATTGATCAACGCCGACTGACGGGTGAGAATCCCCTTGTCTGAAATATCGTCACGGACAAACTCGAAGCCGCTCAACGCCCGCAATTTCTTCAAACGGTAATCCTTCATGCGCGGGTCATAGGCATCGTTCATATTGTCGATGCCAACCACGGTATGTCCCTGTTCGACCAGCATGGTTGCTGTCCGCGCGCCGATAAATCCCGCCGCCCCCGTCACCAGATAGTGTGCCATGTTTGCTCTCCAAATAAATTACAGATGATGCGCTACGTATTGCATCATCTGTAATGCGTGGCGCGTAAACTACAGCCTTTCGACTTTCTCGTGTTTCCGCACAACCTTGCCGCTGGCATTGCGCGAATCGAAGATGAACTTCGCGTTTTCGATAATTGCCGCATAGTCATAGACTTTATGATCGGTGACAATGACCACAGCGTCCGCTTCCCTCACGGCTTTCATCATGTCGGCCACACTGTCCATCTTCCAACCGTCATACTCGTGGTGGATGTGGGGGATGTACGGGTCGTGATATTCGACCAGCGCGCCTTTTTGGCGCAGAAGCCCGATTACATCCAGCGAAGGCGATTCGCGCACATCATCGATATCGGGTTTATACGCCGCGCCCAGCACCAGCACCTTCGAACCTTTCAATGCTTTGCCGCGATCATTCAATCCCTCCATCACACGGCTGACCACATAGCGCGGCATGTTGGTGTTGATCTCGGATGCCAGTTCGATGAAACGCGCGTTGTAATTGAAAGACTTCATCTTCCACGAAAGATACAGCGGGTCGATGGGGATGCAGTGTCCGCCCAGCCCGGGGCCGGGGGTGAACTTCATAAACCCAAACGGTTTGGTGGCGGCGGCATCGATCACTTCCCACACATCCACGCCGAGGCGCTCGCACATGATTGCCAGCTCGTTGACCAGCCCAATGTTGATCATGCGAAAGGTGTTTTCGAGCAATTTAGACATTTCTGCCGCCTCCGCCGTTGAAACGCGATGCACAATCTTGATTGCGCCCTCGTACCAGGCGGCTGCCACTTCGCCGCACACGTCGGTGATTCCACCCATGACCTTGGGGGTGTTGATGGTAGTGAAGTCTTCGCGTCCGGGGTCCACGCGCTCGGGCGAGAAGGCAAGGAACCAGTCCTCGCCAACCGTCAAGCTGTTCTCCGCGCCCAGTTTTGGCAGGAGCAATTCACGGGTTGTGCCGGGATAGGTGGTGGATTCCAAAACGACCACCATACCCTGATGCATATATTTTGCCAGTTCATCCATCGCCGAAATGATAAATGACATATCAGGGTCGCCGGTCTGCCGCAGGGGGGTCGGCACACAAATGCTGACGGCGTCCATATCCTTCAACACCGAGAAATCCGTCGTGGCGCTGAATTTTCCGCCTTTGACCAGTTTCTCCACCGCTTCCGTTTTCACATCGGGGATGTAGGATTTGCCCTTTGCCAGCAAATCAATCTTGCGTTTGTCAGGGTCCACGCCGGTGACGTGAAATCCCGCTTCGCCAAAAACTACCGCCAGCGGCAAACCTACGTACCCAAGCCCGAGAATGGCGACTTTTGCGCTTTTGTCCTTTAATTTCTTGATGAGATTTTCTTTTACAGTCATTTTTCCCTTTCGTCAGGCATGGCTGACTTTTATTAGAATAAATTTAATTGTTTGGGTTTCTCGTTTGCAGCTTCTTCCACATTTCTTCTGAAAAAAATTTCAGGTTTGCCCAGCGCCTTGCGCGCTTCCTGCAGTTGGCCGGGCAGTTGCGCAAAGTCGCCTAGAATGGACGGTTTGAGCGCCGGTTGGTGCAGGGCTGCCGCCGGATGAAACATGGGAATCACATACCGTTCGCCGACTCTTCCCATCTGCCCATGCACCGCGCTGATTTTTGCGCCCGGGAAAAACTTATTCATCGAAAAACGCCCAAGCGTCACAATGATACTCGGATTCACAGCTTCGATTTGCGCTTCGAGATGGGTATTGCAGGCGGCCAATTCATCAGGCAGCGGGTCGCGGTTGCCCGGCGGGCGGCATTTGACCACATTGGCAATGAAGACTTCGTCACGGGTCAACCCGGCTTGCGCCAACAGTTGATCCAAAAACTTGCCCGACGCGCCCACAAAGGGATGCCCCTGCTCGTTTTCATGAAAACCGGGGCCTTCGCCGATAAACATGATTTCTGCATCGGCGGGCCCATCACCCGCTACCGGCTTTTTGCGAGACTCGCTCAAGACGCATTTGGCGCAAACTGCCACATCCCTGGCAATTCGTGAGAGAGTATCTTCTGCGGGCATGGGGAAAGATTTAGCGATTCAGCGAAGCACGAGTGAGGGGCGCAGACATGAGGATGGCGGCTTCGGCGTTGTCCTTGTAATAGCCTTCTCGGCGTCCATCCTCCACATAGCCAAACTTGCGATACATCTCCAGCGCGGCGGTATTGCTCTCGCGGACTTCGAGGAAAGTGGAGATCGCTCCTTCGTCCATGGCAGCTTCCAACGCAAATGACAGTAATTTTTTACCGATACCCCTCCCGCGAAAATCCGGATGCGTGGCAATGGTGGCAATGTGAATTTCATCCACAATCAGCCAGCCGACCAACATGCCCATCACATGTCCATCCAATTCGGCCACCCAACAGCGTGAAGCCGGGTTATCAGTCAACTCATACTGAAACGAGCGGGGGGGCCAGGGCAGGCTGAAAGACACCTGATCGATGGAAATCACCTCTTCCAAATCCTCAGACGTCATTTTGCGCAAGATGACGCTCATGGAATTGGCGTCCCCTCGACATGCAGGTAAATCGGCGCAAGCGAGGCAGGTTCATCCACCTGGTTATTTTGCCAGCGCGCCCAGGCCAAATCTGCCAGAATGGATGGGCGGCGGACACAGTGCATGGGCGAAGCCAGCAGGATATTCGCGCGCTTGCGCGCCAGGCGGCTGCGGTCTTCGGATGTCAACTCGCCCGCCACATAAGTCGGATGCTCGATCTGGTCTGCCAGTTCGTCAACCGTTGTGCTTTTGACTTCGCCCTGAGCCTGCCACCTGTTTTCTGAAAACTGATACCAGCCAAGGGCAATTCTTTTGCGCCCGGCTTGAATCACCGCTGCCAGAGGGCGTGTTCCAGCCGGTTGCGCCGCCGCAATAATATCCATGGTAGAGATGCCAACCAGCGGCAGGTGACGCGCCAGAGCAATGCCCTTTGCCAGCGATAACCCAACCCGCAAACTGGTAAACGACCCGGGCCCAATTGCCATGCCCAGCGCCTCAACCATATCCATCGACGCGCCACTGCGCTTCAACAACCCATTCAGGGCGGGAGCCAATTCGGTGGTGTGATGCTGACGCGTCGTCCAGGTCATCTCGCCAAGGACTTGAACGCCGTCGTACAGCGCCAGCCCCACCTGAGCGGTGGATGTATCGAGAGCAAGCAACATCACGAACCTCCAAACATGGATTGGCGGATGGCTTCGAGCAGTTCATCGTAGCGTTTGCCGTTGGCGTTGAATCGCATCTGGCGCCGCTCTTCTTCGATGTGGTCGAGGTTGATCCACATCCGCTCTTTGGGAATCAACCCCCCCAGCCGCTCGGGCCACTCGACGATGAGCGACCCTTCGGAAAGCATCGCATCAAGATCGAGTTCCTCCGCTTCCGTCACTGAGTCAAGGCGGTAGGCATCGAGATGGAATAATTTGCCGCCGCTGGCGCGACGGTACATGTTGACGATGATAAAAGTCGGGCTGGAAACGGAATCAATCGAACCCCAACCCTGTGCCAGCCCCTGCGTGAAGGTGGTCTTTCCCGCGCCGAGATCGCCCTGGAGGCAAATGACATCGCCGGGCTTAATTTCCGCGCCGACCCGCATTCCAATGCGGCGTGTCTGCTCGGGGCTGCGGCTGAAAAAATCGATGGTGTGAGAATCAAGGATGGGCATAGCGGATGAATTATACCCTGTGATAAACCAGCGCAAAGAAATTGACCAAAAGCCGGGGACGGTGGACAATTCGTCCCGCCCTCGATCTGTTCTAAAATTTCAACCGCTCCGAAATGCGCGAGACAAAACTTCCGCGCCAGTTTTGCAGGATGGCTTCGATGTAGAGGTGTTCGAGGGTTCGTACCTGACTTTCGATGGAATATTTTTCGCTCAGTTCCAGCGAGCGTTTTCCGTACCGTTCGAGCCTGCCAGCGTCGACAAGCAGGGCAGCCAGCGTATCGGCGTAGGCGGTTACATCCAGCGGGGTCAGGTGACCGTTTTCTCCTTCGATGATCATGCCCTCGAAGGCTTCATCGTCCACCGCCACCAGCGGAAGCCCCGAAGCAATCGCCTCGATCACCGAAATGGGATGTACCTCCGTTGTCGAAGCAGAGAGAAAGACAGTGGCATCGTGCAACAGGTCTGGGAGTTCGACGCGGTTGACCATGCCGAGGAAGTGGATACGGTCACTGAACTTTGTTGCGGCGGCTTGCTCCTCCAATTTTTTACGCGAACTGCCGTCGCCGGCAAAGACAAGATGCGCTTCGGGGATTCTTTCAGCAATGCGGGTAAAGGCTTCGATCAGAAAGTCGAGCCGCTTTTCGGGATCGACCCTGCCCACAGATAAAAGAATTGGCACATCGGTCGGAATCCCCAGCCTTTGCCTGAAACTGCCGGGATTTTTCGCCGCCTTGAAGTGGCTCAGGTCGATGCCGTTGGGGATGACTTGAATCGGCTTGGTCACTTTCTGCTCGATAAGCAGGCGATGGAACTTGGGTGATGGCACGACAATCTGATCGCCGAGGTTGGTGGAAGTGACGCTAAACCAGCGCGCCGCATGGCGTATCACACCCGTGCCGCCGATGACTTTGAGATAATGGGTGTAGTCGGTGATGGAGGTGTGATAAGTGTAAATCAGCGGCAGGTTTTTTGTGGATGCGGTCAGGTATGCCAGCAAGCCCACGGTCAGCGGGCTGTGGGCGTGGAGGACATCGAAATGTTTGCGCGACAAAGACCAGGTGCTGCGCGGAGTTCCTAACACGGCGACGTAGATCGGCGGATCGTTCAAATACTTCAAGGATGGAAGCCGGACTACGCCGGGCTGGTTATCTTCATAGCCCGGAAATCTCGGTGCAAAGACGGTGACCTGATGTCCCCTTTTTTGCAAGCCTTCCGAGATCAATTGCAGGGAAATGGAAACGCCATTGACTTGCGGCGCGTAGGTGTCGGTGAATAAACCGATGCGCAGTGTTCCCAGGTTGGGAGCCGTGTTCGGCTGCTCCGTAATTTTTCTGGTGAATGTTTGCAGGTCGTTGGCGACTCTGGCTGCATCGGTCTTCAAGGTTTTGACAACCTGTTTTGGCAAATCTTTTGTAAGTTTTTCCGGTAAATCCTTGGTGAGTGTTTTCGTCAGGTCTTTCGCGATTTTTCTCGGTGACCTTGTTTCATTTTTCGCCATGTCGATTTTCTCCTCATGATGTTCTCGTTGGCTAGGTTTTTTCCCCGGTCTTTTCTTCATGCTTTGTCAGGTTTATCTTCAAACGCTTTGCCAGTTCGCGCCGGGTGAGCATGACACGATGCCCACAACCTTTGCATTCCAGCCCAATATCTGCGCCGAGACGAATCACCGTCCATTCATACGCCCCGCAGGGATGCGGTTTTCTCAGTCGCAATAAATCGTTCATTTGCAGATCGGGAAGCATGGAAGGGATTATAGTCAAATAGTTGAATAGTGAGTAGTTGAACGAAAAGCGGCAGTAAGGCCTGTGTAACATATTTCCCAGCCGCGCTGTGCAAACTTTCCTTGAGAAAAAATACGCATCGGGGATAATGAGGGTGCAAGGAGACAGTCGCTTGTAAAGTGACTGCCCCTGAAGAAAGGAGTCTGTGCCATGAACGATGAACTGAAAATTAAATTCTGGGGCGTGCGCGGGAGTTATCCCGCGCCCGGAGCGGGGACGGTGAAATACGGCGGGAACACCTCCTGCGTGGAAATCAACGCGGGCGGACGCGCCATCATCCTCGACGCCGGCACCGGCATCATTCCGCTTGGGCGTGAACTGGCGAAACGCGCCGTCGAACAAAAACGCGGACTGGAACTCGTCCTGCTTTTCAGTCACCTGCATCATGACCACACGCAGGGCTTCCCGTTCTTCACGCCCGCCTACTTCCCGAACACGCGCCTGCATATTTTTGGACCGGGCGGCACGCCTGAAACCTTGAAACAGGTTCTGGAACGCAACCAGTCCGCCGAGACCTTCCCACTCAGTCTGCGCGATATGCCCGCCGCCAAGATCTTTGAGTCGGTGCGCGAGTCGCAGGTCATCATCTGGGATGAGGAAAAAGCCTGGGTCGGCGAATCAGCTTCGAGCGCAAGTCCCGACGCGGTGGTCATCCGCATCCACAGATCACACGCGCATCCGGGCGGAGTCTATGTCTACCGCATCACATG
>CAILWD010000677.1 GCA_903837815.1 uncultured Chloroflexota bacterium
CGCGAATTTGGCTTCCTGGGCAACCATATTCTCGGCAGCGATTTTTCCTTCGATTTGGAAGTGCGCGTGGGCGCTGGTGCATTCGTCTGTGGCGAAGAGACTGCGCTCATGGCATCGATCATGGGCAATCGAGGTGAGCCCCGCCCGCGTCCGCCCTTCCCTTCGGTAAAGGGCGTTTGGGGCAAACCCAGCAACAATAACAATGTCGAGACCTACGCAAACGTTCCGCAGATCATTTTGAAAGGCGCACCCTGGTTCGCCAGTATGGGCACGGAGCGATCCAAAGGCACGAAGACCTTTGCTGTCGGCGGAAACGTGGTCAAGCCAGGCTTGATCGAAGTGCCGATGGGGATCACCCTGCGCGAAATTATTTTCGAAGTGGCAGGCGGCATCAAAGACAACAGGAAATTCAAAGCCGTGCAGACAGGCGGCCCAATGGGTGGATGTCTCATCGATAAGCACCTGGATCTACCGCTGGATTATGAAGCGTTGACCCAGGCCGGTTCGATGATGGGATCGGGCGGTCTTGTGGTCATGGATGAAACCTCCTGCATGGTAGACATCGCCCGCTTCTTCATGGACTTTACGCAAGCTGAGTCATGCGGGAAATGTACACCTTGCCGTGTTGGAACCCGCCGTATTCTCGAACTTCTGCAAAAGATATGCGATGGATTAGGCGAGGATGGCGATATCGAATTACTGGAAGACCTATGTTCTGAAGTCTCCCGCAACAGCCTCTGCGGGCTGGGACAGGGCGCTCCGAACCCGGTCGTCAGCACGCTTAAGCATTTCCGCCACGAATACGAGGCGCATATCTACGAGAAGCGCTGCCCTGCAAAAGTTTGCAAACCGTTGATCCGTTTCGAGGTTCTGGCTCCAGCCTGCACAGGTTGCACTGTCTGTGCCAGAAATTGCCCGGTGGAAGCCATCAGCGGAGAGCGGCGGCAGGTACATTCCATTGATGCCAGGACTTGTATTCGCTGTGGAATTTGCGTGCAAGTCTGCAACTTTAATGCCATTGAAGTGCTATCCTGAACTATCCTGATCGGAAAACAAAAAATCTTTACTTGGAGGTAGGATGTCTACACTAACAATCGAGTCCGACATCGCCGCTGTGGTTCAGTCGGCAATTGAAAAGCACGGCAAAAAACATGATGCTTTCATACCCATTCTTAGTGAGATCAATCATGTTTTTGGATATGTCCCCGGTGAGGCTTTTCGCGAAGTGCGCAAGCAATTGATCGACCCTACGGAAAGAATATTTGTGGCGGAAAGTCAGTTGTTTGGGTTGGCAAGCTTCTACGATATGCTCTCCACCAAGCCGCGTGGACGCCATGTGATCAAGTTCTGCGAAAATGCGCCGTGTCACGTAGTTGGCGGCAAGGCTGTTTGGGACACCCTGCGCGAATCTCTTAACTTGAAGAACGGCGAGACCACCCCCGATTCGAAGTGGACGCTGCTTACCACCTCCTGCCTGGGGCTTTGCAGCGTAGGACCCGTTGTGTTGATTGACGATGACGTGTACGGGAATGTCACGCCCGATCAGCTTCCTGCTATTTTGGAACGTTATGAATAGGATGGCATCATGAAAATCAAACGCAGCATGATACTGGTCTCCAACGACCCTGAAAGCCTCCGATTGGGAGC
>CAILWD010000678.1 GCA_903837815.1 uncultured Chloroflexota bacterium
ATCAAAGACATTCCGTATGACCGCCCGAAGACCACGATGGCGGGATTTCCGTTATGCCCTGATTGCGAGCGAGAATACAAAGACCCAACGAACCGAAGGTTTCATGCCCAGCCTGTGGCGTGCCCTGTGTGTGGACCACAAGTGACGTTTGAACGTTTGAATGTTGGAACGTTAGCAAGTTTGGATGATGCGATTGCTGAGACGCAAAACGCCCTGGCAAAAGGTGAAATCCTTGCCATCAAAGGACTTGGTGGTTTTCATTTGGCGTGCGACGCGACCAATGCCCAAGCCGTGACCGAACTCCGCAACCGCAAGTTGCGCGTGGATAAGCCTTTTGCCTTGATGATGCCCGACATCGAGACCATCGAGCGACATTGTTTTGTCAGCGAGGCGGAACGGGATTTGCTTCAATCCACCGCGCGACCGATTGTTTTGTTGAAGAAAAAGCCAGAGTCAAACATCGTTGAGGAAGTGGCTCCCAAACAGCATTGGCTCGGCGTGATGCTGCCGTACACACCGCTTCACTATTTACTATTTACCAATCACCAATCTCTAATCTCTGTTCTTGTCATGACCAGCGGGAATCTTTCCGAAGAACCCATCGCCACAGACAACAACGAAGCCCGCGAGAGACTCTCAAAACTTGCAGATGCCTTCCTCATGCACAACCGCGATATTCATATCCGCTGTGATGATTCAGTGGTGAGGGCGTTACCAGAAACATTTAGCGTTAAACGTTCAACGTTTCCGATACGAAGGTCGCGAGGTTACTCTCCATTTCCAGTGAAATTACCGTCAGAAGTTCCCTCACTTCTTGCGGCTGGTACGGAACTAAAAAACACGTTTTGCATCACGAACCAAAATTATGCTTTCCTCAGTCACCACATTGGCGATATGGAAAATTATGAGACGTTGAAGTCCTTCGAGCAGGGCGTGGAACACTTCGAGCGCTTGTTCCGCGTGAAGCCCGAAGCGATTGCCCATGACCTGCATCCGAATTATTTGGCGACACGCTACGCGCTGGAACGGGCGGAACGGGAATCTCTACCCATCGTCGCTGTGCAACATCACCACGCACATATTGCCGCTTGCATGGCGGAGCACGGACTCGACGGCTCGCGCCCCGTCATCGGGTTGTCGTTCGATGGGACGGGGTACGGTGATGACGGTGCAATTTGGGGCGGCGAGATTTTGGTCGCGGATTACAAATCGTACCAACGGGCATTTCATCTGGAATACTTTCCTCTGCCTGGCGGCGATGCGGCAATCAAGAAGCCTGCGCGGACGGCGCTTGCTCTGCTTTGGTCGCTGGGATTGGATTGGGATGAGCAACTCGACTCGGTGAAAGAGTTTTGTGCCCAGGATCGAAACATTTTGCGGGCGCAGTTGGAAAAGAAAATCAACACGCCGATGACCTCTTCGATGGGGCGATTGTTTGACGCGGCGGCGGCTTTGGCTGGCGTGCGGCAGTCGGTCAACTACGAGGGGCAGGCTGCAATCGAGTTCGAGGCGGCAGCGGATTCGGCTGAGACGGGGAAATACTCCTTCGGACTGAATCAGGATCGAGTGGAGACTCGAACCATGCTCGAAGCGTTGATCAAGGATGTGATGGGGGGAGTCCATTTATCCAAAATATCCGCCAAATTCCACAACGGACTGGCGGGGTTGGCGCGCGACGTCTGCCTGAAGATCAAATCCGAAACCGGGATCGATGAGGTTGCATTATCGGGCGGGGTCTGGCAGAATATGACCCTGTTGCGAAAAGCAGTGCAACTTTTGGAAGCTGACGGGTTCAAAGTATATATCCATCAGGAAGTGCCGACGAATGACGGTGGTGTCTCGCTGGGACAGGCTGTCATCGCGGCAAAAAGAATGCGAGGCTAACATGTGTTTAGGAGTACCTGGAAAGATCGTCGAGATCAATGAGAAGAACGGCTTGCAAATGGCGAAGGTGGACTTTGGCGGAATCTTCCGCGAAGCCTGCCTGGAGTATGTGCCCGAAGCACAAGTCGGCGAGTATTGCATCATCCACGTGGGATTTGCAATCAGCCTGTTGAGCGAGTCGGAAGCGATGGAAACGCTGGAACTGCTGAAACAGATTGCCGACATCGAAGAAGAATTGGGACCCGAGCCAACGCCATGAAGTACGTGACTGAGTATCGTGATGCCGCGCTGGTGAAAGGCGTGATCGAAGAAATCCGCCGTACCGTGACTCGTCCGTGGACGATCATGGAAATCTGCGGCGGGCAGACTCACTCCATCGTGCGTCACGGCATCGACCAGTTGCTGCCACCTGAAATTGAATTGGTTCATGGACCTGGCTGCCCCGTGTGCGTGACTCCACTGGAGTTGATCGACAAGGCGCTGGAGATTGCTTCCCAGCCGAATGTGATCTTCTGCTCGTACGGTGATATGCTGCGCGTGCCTGGCTCAGGGCATGACCTGTTCTCGGTCAAGGCTCAAGGCGGGGATGTGCGCGTGGTCTATTCTCCGCTCGATGCGGTGACGCTGGCGCAGAAGAATCCCGACAAGCAGGTTGTGTTTTTTGCGATTGGCTTCGAGACCACCGCGCCGCCGAATGTGATGAGCGTCTTGCAGGCGCAGAGGCTTGGGCTGACGAATTATTCGGTGCTCGTGTCGCATGTCCGCGTGCCGCCTGCGGTGAAAGCGATTTTGGGTTCGCCGCATAACCGCGTGCAGGGATTTCTGCTGGCGGGGCACGTGTGTGCGATCATGGGCTACTGGGAATATCCGCCGCTGGTGGATGAGTTCAAAATCCCAATGGCGGTGACTGGCTTCGAGCCGCTCGACATCGTGCAGGGAATTTTGACGGCGGTCCAATTGCTGGAAGCGGGCAAGGTGGAAGTGGTCAATGCCTACCAACGGGCGGTGACGTTTGACGGCTTGAAGCCTGCGCAGGCGACAATCGACAAAGTATTTATGGAATGCGACCGAACCTGGCGCGGCATCGGAATGATCCCCATGAGCGGCTGGTGTCTGCGCCCTGAGTTTGATCAGTTCAACGCCGAGAAACGCTTCAATGTGGGCGACATCCAGACCAAGGAATCCCCGCTTTGCATCGCAGGTCAGATCTTGCAGGGATTGAAGAAACCGCACGATTGTTCCGCGTTTGGCAAGGAATGCACCACCGAAAATCCACTGGGCGCGACGATGGTTTCTTCCGAAGGGGCGTGCGCGGCGTATTACAAGTATAAGTAGACAGGTACACAGGTAAACAAGTACGCACGGAAACATGTGACTTGTATACGTGTCTACCTGTTTACCCAACATGAGGCTTTATGACTGACGAAACAATCAACATCGAAGGAGCGGTTTGTGCTCCGCCGCTGACACACAATGAGCAAATCGTAATGGGACACGGCGCGGGTGGACGGATGAGTCACCAGTTGATTCAGAAGGCGTTCATGTCCGCGTTTGACAATCCTGCCTTGCGGGCTGGCGATGACGCGGCGCAACTTGAATCCAACTTGCACGCGAAACTCTCCATCAGCACCGACGCGCACGTGGTCTTTCCGTTATTCTTTCCAGGAGGGGACATCGGCAAGTTGGCGGTCTGCGGCACGGTCAACGATGTGGCGATGCTCGGCGCGAAGCCGCTCTACCTGACGGCTGGATTTATCCTCGAAGAAGGCTTGTCGATGGAAACACTCAAGCAAGTGGTGGCATCAATGAAGTCAGCGGCGGATGAGGCAGGCGTGCAGATTGTGGCGGGCGATACGAAGGTTGTGCAAAAAGGCAGGGCGGACGGGCTTTACATTACCACAGCGGGCGTTGGCGTGGTGCGTGACGGAGTCAATATCGGCGGGGCACAGGCGAAGGTTGGGGATGCAGTCATCCTATCTGGCTCCATTGGTGATCACGGCATCGCTGTTCTCGGCGCGCGTGGTGAGTTGGGATTCGAGTCCACGATTCAAAGCGATGTGGCTCCGCTCAACCACTTGATCGAGACGATGCTCGATGCTAGTAAAAATGTCCATGTGTTGCGCGACCCAACTCGAGGCGGGTTGGCAACCACTCTGAACGAAATAGCGAATCAATCCAACGTGGGGATTTTGCTTCAAGAGGATGAAATCCCCGTTCACCCCGAAGTGAACGCCGCCTGCGAGATGCTCGGCTTCGACCCGCTCTACGTCGCCAACGAAGGGAAACTGGTGGCAATCGTCGCAAAGGAAGATGCAGATAAAATTCTTGCCGCGATGAAGCAAACCCGCTATGGCGAGGACTCGGTCATCATCGGCGAAGTCACTGCCGAGCCACGCGGACGAGTCTTGCTCAAGACTCCGCTTGGCAGTACGCGCGTCGTGGATATGCTCGCCGGCGAAATGCTGCCGCGGATTTGCTGAAATCTGTCATTTTGAGTCCCTTTCCATGGCAGATGTGTGGCATAATTGGAAAAAATTATAAAGGAGGCTTCCCATGACTACCGTTAATAACCTGTTAGAGGCAAAATCGTCTGAAAAGAACTATTCCGTTTCCATTAATGATACTGTCCTTCAAGCTGTCAAGATAATGGCGGATGCCCGCATCGGCGCCGTGTTGGTCACCGATGGCGGAAAAGTGGTTGGTATTTATACTGAGCGTGATTATCTTCGAAAAGGGGAAAACGAAGGCCGCGTTGCAAAGGACACCAAGGTTAAGGAAGTGATGGTGTCTAAAATGATCACGGTGACAAGAGACACATCTGTCGAACAGTGCATGGCTTTAATGAAGCAATATAACATTCGTCACCTGCCCGTAGTCGAGAATGATCACTTGCTAAGTGTCGTCTCCATGCGGGATGTGATGTTTGCCGTGCTGGAGGATCGTGACTTCGAGATCCGCGGGCTTGAAAACTACATTATGGGTTCTGGTTTCCAATCATAGCCTTAGGCACAGTTATCCCTTCATCGTTAACCAGCAGCAGACAGTAAACGTCTGCTGCTGGTTTTTTTTGGGGGGAGCCCTCTTTCCTGTGACCTAGAAAGGCAGGACAGGATTTCCTTGACTCTCGCGACTGCTGGTAGTAAACTTTTTCTACCTACCGTTCGGTAGGGAAGGAGAGCCAATGACCAGAGATGACATTCTCGATGCCGCCGCGCAGGTATTCCGCCAGAAGGGGTTCCATGGCGCGTCCATGTCTGAAATTGCGGATGCGGTCAATTTGCAGAAAGCAAGCCTGTACCATCATGTCACGTCCAAGCAGGAGATTCTGCTCGAACTTCTGGAGCGCGCCCTCGGCTTGCTCACCGACCACATTGCCGCCATCACTTCCCAGTCCATCCCCGCTGACCAAAAATTGAGACAAATGATCCGCGCCTACTTATCCGCGCTGGCTGACAACGCCGACCTGACTTCGGTTCTGCTCTTTGAACATCGCTCGCTCGATAAAAAATCCCATGCCCGCCACGTTCCGCAGCGCGACAAGTTCGAGAAACTCTGGCGCGATACGATTGACGAAGGGCTGGCGGCGGGAATATTTGCCTGCTCTGATTCGGGGGTGGGTGTCCGCGCCTTGATGGGGGTGATGAACTGGACCCTGACCTGGTACCGTCCCGAAGGAGATAAGACCATCGAAAAAATCGCAGATGAATATGCCGATTTGTTATTTCATGGATTGCTGGGGGAGGTACGCAAGTAAGCAGGTAAACACGTAAGCACGTAAACAAGTAGATACATACCTGTGTACTTGTCTACTTGTTTACCTACACAAAGGAGAGAACCTATGTATTCATTCGAACCCAATGAAGAGCAACAGATGTTGGTGGATGCGGTGGGGAAGTACGCGCAGAACGATTTGCGTCCCGCCGCGCACGACGCCGAGGAGAGCCGCGAACTGCCGAAGAAACTCATCGGCAAAGGCTGGGAACTCGGCTTTTTGCAAGCTTCCATCCCCGAAGCCTACGGCGGCTTTGGTGACCGCTCCGCTGTGACGGGCGCGCTGGCGATGGAAGAATTTGCCTTTGGCGACCTCGCGGGCGCGTTGGCGGTGCTGGCTCCGTCATTGTTTGCCATGCCGATTTTGATTGGCGGCAGTGAGGAACAAAAACAGGAATACCTGCCCAAAGTCATCGAAGGCGATTGGACACCCTACACCGCCGCGCTGATTGAATATACCTTCGACTTCGACCCGACCACACTCAAGACCACTGCCACCGCTGACGGCGGCGACTACGTCCTCAGCGGCGAAAAAGCC
>CAILWD010000679.1 GCA_903837815.1 uncultured Chloroflexota bacterium
CTCAGGGAATCACGACTGGGCGTGTAATATCAGTGAATCAGCGTAGATCAGCGCGCTTCGCGATCTGCGTCCCGATTTTATTTCCGATAGAGTCTAGTAAACGGTTGAATCTCAAACGAGTTTAAATGGCTGCGCCATTCTCTCCGGTATCGAGCAGGCTGGCGATTTCATCAACCTGGCCGTCAGTTTTGTTGCCTGACGATTACGCGGCAGGGCGCGCCCGAAGTGGCGACCAGTTTGAGCGGCAGGGCAAACAACTTGCCGCCGGGTTTGACCAATTGAGCGGCGTCTTCATCCACATTTTCGACGAGGTATTTATCTGCCTGAGCCAGCGCGCGATTGAAGTGGAAGACATCCCGCCCTTTCACGCTGATATCGAACACGATGACCCACACGCGGCAGGGCAGCGCCAGCAGGGAGTTGAAGACTTCCTCCGAAATTTCCACCCCGGTTTTGGATTTGAGGAACAGGATGGGCTCGCCGCGATAATCCAATTCGCCGGTTTCCAGGTCGAACAGGCAATACTTTCCAAGCAGGAAATCCACTGGCAACGCGCCGAGGTCTGCGCCGCCTTCCATAAAATGAGATGGAGCGTCGATGTGCGTGCCGCACTGAGTCCCCAGCGAAACGCGCGAGACTTTGTATCCCTGGCTTTGCACCGAACACCAGTCTTCGACCAGAAGAGGCGGGTCGGAATAATTCTCTTCGGCGTAGATGGGCAGGGTTTCGTCGAGGGGCTTTGTCAGGTCGAGGATTTCGATGCTCATGGTTTTTGCGCCAACAAGGTTTCCAACTCTTTTTCGAGGTCGATGCGGGAACGGGCTGAGATGGGCGCGTCGAGGTTTCGCCGCAAGATTTCCTCCGTTTTATCCTTCTCGTAGTAGTCGCGATACATTTGGACAAGGGACAGGGTCGCGCCGCTGTATTTTTCGAGTCGCACTTCATCGCCGGCTTGAACCAATCCCTCTTTGATGACCCGGCAATACATACCTGGTCGCTCCGCCTTGCGGAATTTTTTAACCCATTGGGGGTCTGACATCCGCGTGGCAAAAGTCCCGCAGGGGATGCGCGGGGCGGTGATTTGCAGGGTTACTGCGCCAACGTGGAGATAATCGCCGATGTTGAAACTTCCGCTTTCCAGCCCGCTGATGGTGAGGTTTTCGCCGAACATGCCGGGGGCGAACTCCCTTTCGAATTCGTTTGCCCACCATTCATAATCCCGGCTGCCGTAGACGTAAATCGCCTGGTCTGGTCCGCCGTGATGTTTTGTGTCGCAGATGGCGTCGCCCTCGATGCCGAGGGATTTTATTTCCACCGCGCCGCTCAGGGGCATTTTATAGATGCCTGTCGTTTCGACATAATCCTTGCGTTGTTGCGTTTGTTCCTTGCCAATGTTGATGCTGACGAGTTTCATCATGATTTTTCCAGTCTCCAGGTTTTAATTGAAATCGATTACCGAGCCTGCCACATCGCTTCTGCCACGCCGATCGAGACCAGCAGGGATGTGAATGCCAGCCCGCTTCCGAGAAATGTAGTAACAATTACAGACAAGATCACCGACAATATCCCGTTCCAGTTGAATTTTTGAATGAAGAGTTTGGTCAGCCACCATGAAAGGAAGGCGCAGAGGATAATCCCCACTCCCTGGCAGGCAAAGGCTGTCAGCAACGAGGCGTTTCCCTCCCTCTCGCTAAACCCGTTGAGCATGACCACTTGTCCAAAGGTAAGAATAAGGCCGAAGAGAATGAGAAAGATAATAGTAAGGACGGATGAAACAATGGAAGGGATTTTGGTTGGCATGGGTTGATCTCCTGCGGAGATTTTACCTTCTTCGCATGTCAGAGTGGGTAAAATGCCCCCAGTGGCAATGCAGTAAAATAATGCGAAAACTTATCGAGAGGAAACATGAAAAATAAAAGAAAATATCTGGCTGTTCTTTCCGCTTTTCTCACAGGGCTTTTTGTTTTTATCGTTGTGGGGTTGGCGCTGGCGGACCGTATTTTGTCCAGGGTCGAGCAATATCTTCTGGAAAACAGGTCGCTAAAAGTGGGAGCCGCTGCTCCAGACTTTGAACTTACCTCGTTGAATGGTGAAACCATCCGCCTAAGTCAATTTAAAGGTCAGCCGGTTTTACTCTCCATTGGCGCATCCTGGTGCCCCGATTGCCGTCTCGAAGCTCCATTGCTCCAGAAACTTCATGAAGAACATCCCGAACTTGTTGTCTTGATGGTTGACAGCGGCGAAGAACGGGACGTTGTTCAGGGTTTTGCCGATGAATTTGGCATGACATTTCCCGTCCTTTTGGATCAGGATGAAAAGTTGATGGAACTGTATCAGGTGTTTGCCATTCCAACAAATTATTTCCTCGATGCCGACGGCATGATCAGGGCGAAGTTCATCGAACAGGTTTCGCCTGATTTGATTGTAGAAGGTCTCCTCTTGATCGGCATCAGCCAGACATCTGAGGCGTTGCGCTTGGCATTCGAGACGGTTGCCGTGTAATCGAAAAATACACATACAAACCTCAAAGTTATTGGGCTTTGAGGTTTTTCATTTCCGCACAGGGCGATGGAGTAAAATACTTTCATGCACCTTCTTGCTGAATCAATGCTTGTCCTTTTTGCCATCCTGACCCTCGGCGCATGGATCGGGCAGTGGTCATGGCGCGGAATTTCGCTGGGAACGGCAGGCGTGCTCTTCGCCGCGCTGGTCTTCGGACACTTTGGGATGAGCGTCCCGAAGGAAGTGATGGACCTGGGGTTGCTGCTCTTCGTCTACGCCGTCGGGTTGACGGCTGGACCAAGTTTCTTCCGCACCTTCCGCCGCCGGGGAATGCAGTTTGTCGTCCTTGCGCTGGTCATTGTTGGCACGGGAGCGGTTCTCACGGCATTGACCGCCTTCCTGCTAAAACTATCGCCCGCCCTCGCCGCCGGACTTTACACCGGCGCCCTCACCTGCACCCCCGCCCTTGCCGCCGTGCTGGATGTGTTGCACCGCGTCGCGCCCGATTCCGCGCCGCTTGCCTCGGTTGGATATGGCATTGCCTATCCGTTCAGCATGATCAGCATGGTGTTGTTGATTCAATTTCTACCGGGGTTGCTCAAGCGCCCGGTCAAACATGAAGAAGAAAAATGGCTCAAGGAAAAAGCCATCGAAACGCCGGGACTGGTCGCACACCAGTTCCGTATCACCAACCCGAATTGCGAAGGGCGGACGGTGGCGGAAGTCAACCCGCGGCGGCTGGCACAGGTCAACCTTTCGCGCATCAAACACGGCGACCGCGTCTTCGCCGCCAAGCCTGAATCCATCCTCCATCTTGGCGATGTGGTGATGGCTGTCGGCGCGGCAGATGAACTCGATAAGATGACCCTTCTGCTTGGCGAGCGCACCGACGAGCGCATGGATGTCAACGCCGAAGCCTTGAGCATGGACGTGGAAGTGATGGATGAATCGCTGACCGGCAAAACGCTTGCCGCCATGCGCGTTTGGGAACAGTATACGGTGGTCATCACCCGCATCCGCCGCCAGGGATTGGAGATTGCCCCGCATGGCAATGTCACCCTCGAAATGGGCGACGGCATCCGCGTGGTCGGCGAGAAGTCGGCAGTTGAAGCGTTTATCCACCGGGTGCAAGGCTCGCCGCGACGCGCCAGCGAAACCAGCATGACGGCGTACCTCGTCGGCTTGCTGGTCGGCGTTTTTGTGGGATTGATCCCCGTGCCGCTTGGGGAAGGCGTGACCGTCAAGCTCGGCATGGCGGGCGGAGTTTTCCTCACCTCGCTGTTGATCGGCCACTTCGGGCGGATCGGACCTTTCAGGCTGTACGTCCCTCCCGCCGCTAAAAACCTCACCCGCGAACTCGGCTTGATGCTCTTCCTTGCCGGGGCTGGCACCAATGCCGGCGCGCATCTCGTGGACGTGCTGCAAGATCAGGGCGGGACGCTTCTTTTGGCGGGCGCAATCATTACCCTGCTTTCCGCGCTGGCTGGTTTGGTGGTGATGGTCAAAATCTACAAGTTGAATTTGCTTTCCGCAATGGGTTCCCTGACCGCCGCCATGACCAATCCGCCTGCGCTGGCATCTGCCAACAACCAGACCGAAACCGACCTGCCCTCCATTGCTTATGCCAGCACCTACCCAGTGGCGTTGATCTTCAAGATTCTTCTCGCCCAGGCGCTGGTGGAAATTTTGGGAAGGTTGTTGTAAAACTGGTTTGTATGCCCAAAGTCAGGAGACTTTGGACTCCAAAATCTCCAGATTTTAGGCTTGGCATGAAAAGAAGAAATCCTCCGGGAGAACCCGGAGGATTTCTTCTTTAGCCCTTCACTGCGAAAGGTCTATCGTCTCACCGCCGTACTCGCCGCTGACAGAGGACGAATCATCGGAATAGTTATACATGTAAACGAGATTCCCCTCCTTCACCCCGCTGACCTGCGTCTCAAAAGTGGTAATGCCGCTGTCGTACTCATATCCCCCGCTGCCGGTCAACGCAAAGCCTTTTACGAATTCGCATTTTTCGAAGGTGTAGGCTTCGCCCGCGTCACTGGGCCCGAAGGTGAAAGAGCCGCCAAACGGGCACGCGACGGATGTGTCTTCGGTAAAGTAACTGTAGTAATACTCAGGCAGGAGTTGCATCTCGCCTTCGATTGCCTGGAAGGTCGCCAGCACATCCTTGTAATCGCCCGCGTTTGACGGGCTGAGCGGTGGGTAGGGACTGGCGGCATCGGTTCCCCAATCTTCACAGACGATTTCACGCTCGGATGGAAGCGTGCCATCCATCATAAAATCGGTGATATAAGAATCCGGGCACGCGTAGCCCCAGCCGTATATCGAGTGATGTCCGCCTTCCACATAAAGGTGGTAACCATTTGACAGGCGCTCGAAGACAGCCTTCCCCTCCTCGAAGGGTGTGGCAGGGTCGAGGGTGGCGTTCAAAACAAAGGTCGGGATTCCTTCGGCAACCAGAGGCGCGGCGGGTTGTTCCTCCGATGGAGAACTGGGCCAGAAGGCGCAATCCAATCCGCCGTAAATCATGCCATCGATGCGCGGCACAGCCCCATTCGAGGCTTGCCCGGCTTCGATGGTCTGCGAGATTTTTTCCTCCTGTGTCCCGGTAAAAAACGAATCGTCGGTGCATACAACGCCCAGGAACATGGTGTCGGAGAACGTTGGGTCGCCGATGTATTCAAAGGTTGCCGGGTCGAGGGTGAGTTGCTCATACAACAACCGCGCCATGGGGACAAAATCACCTCGGTTGGCAAATGCCAGCGCCCGCAGGAAGAGAGTCCTGCTGCTGAGCGAATACATTTGATAGGCGGCGACAGATTCCCACTGGTTGAAGGTGAAGGAGCGTTTCACCTTTTCACCCGAAAGCAGGGGGAACTCATACGGAATGGGATTCTCGGAGGCTTGCCTGGCAAGTTTGTCATAGACCGCCACGGCATCCCCGCCCATATCTGCTTTGCACAACTCATCGGCGTTGCAGGCTTCGAGCGTGGCAACCAGCACCTTGTCGAAAGCTTTTTCCTGCGAGAAGGAACTTTCCACGCCGGTCAGGGTCAGGTCGATGGTTCCGTCGAGTACCAGCCCGGAGAGGTGGTCGGGATGCGCAGCGGCATACGTCTGCGCGACGGCGGTTCCGTAACTCACGCCATATAGCATGAACTTTTCATCGCCGATGACCTGGCGGAAGGTCTCGATATCTTCAGCCACCTGATCTGTGCCGAAGAAGGCAAGTTTGGCAGGGTCGATTCCCATCTCAGCCACGCAGTTTTCCACGTATTTACGGGAACCTTCAATGGCTTTCTTTTGCTCCTCCGGGGTATCGTAACCTTCCTCACCAGCCACGTCGTACTCGGTTAAATATTCCATGAAATCTGCTGTGTAGGTGTTGGGGCAAGCCAGCGGATTCGATAAGCCAATACCGCGCTGGTCGAAGAAGACGATATCGTAGTGTTCGAGGATCTCATCAGGGAAAAGCCCCAAAAAGCCGGTGCTGACTCCCTCTCCGCCCGGTCCGCCCGGAAAGGCTTGCACGTACATGCCGAACCTCTCTCCTGTGGCAGGGGCAACCGCAAAGACCACGTCGAGCGTTTCCGTGTTCGCCGCGTCGAAATGATTCAGCGGAACTTCGATGCTGACACAGGTGAAATCGGGATTTTCTTCGCAGGGTTTGCCGCCCAATTCAGCCAGCGTATCGGCGATCTCCGTACCGGCAGATTGAGCCGCTTCATCTGTCGCGGCGGGTTCCGTCGCCGTCGGCGCGGGCGTCGGAAACAGGAAATTGCACGACATGACCAGAATGCCAATCACAACAAAGAACAGTAATTTTTTCCTCATGTTCTTCTCCTTTTTATTTTTAATGATGGAAGCGCACAATAAAACAAATGGAATCCCACCGCCCAATTCTCCTACGGCATGATCTCGTGAATCTTTCGGATTTGGGCGATGCGCGACTCGTGATCCGTTTCCCGCCCCGGAAACAGATCATTCACCTCCTGACTTAACTTCGAGTTGGTCAATGCGTCGAAAACCGCTGCCGCCCCGTTGGCGACGTTTTGCGCGTCGTAGCCGCCTTCCAAAACGAAAACAATCCTTCCACCGCAATGCTCTTCTGCAAGTTGTGCCAGTTTTTGCGAGAGGTTGAAAAAGCCGCGCGTCGATACGGCCAGAGAAGCGAGCGGGTCGCTCCAGTGCGCGTCGAACCCGGCGGAGACGAACAACATCTGCGGGCGGAAGCCTTCCACCACCGGCTGGATGATTTCTTCGGCCACCCGGGCAAAGACCCCGTCAGCGGCGCCAGCCTCCAGCGGCACGTTGACCAGCCTGCCGTGGGCGTGTGGCGCGTCATCGAGTCCGCCGCTGCCGGGGTAGATTCCCCGTTGATGGGTGGAGATAAACCCGAAGCGTTCGTCGTTCAGACAGGCGGCTTGCGTGCCGTTGCCGTGATGAACGTCGAAATCCACCACCATCACCCGCTCCATCCCGCTTGCTAGCGCCTCCCGCGCGGCAATGGCAACGTTGTTGAAAATACAGAATCCCATCACGCGATCAGGCTCGGCGTGGTGTCCTGGCGGGCGGGCAATGGAAAATGCATTTTTTGCCTCACCATTTAAGACGGCGCGTGTACAGGAAATCGCACTGCCCGCTGCCAGCAAGGCATCGTCGTAAGAGGTCTTTGTCACATAAGTTGGGGCATGGTCTACAATTCCACCGCCCTGTTTGCAGACCTCCTCCACAGCCCGGATCAACTTTGGAGAATGCACCCGCGCCGCCTGCTCCACGGTTGCGGGTATCACATCGATTGGTTCGGCATTTGCAAGCCTCGCAAATAGAGAAGGAAGTTTGTCAAGCCTGCGCGGGTTTTCGGGGTGATCGGGAAAATCATGCTCCGGTGAGAGGAGAAAGGTAAAGGCTGTTTTCATAATCGTTTGATTAAAACACCGATTCAACCTCAAAGGTAGCCCAAAAGTAACCTTCCTGCTGCCGCGCTTGAATTCCCCCAAAAAAGAAGTTAAACTATATCCATGCCAATACTTTCGAAAACAGGACAGTTGAAAGACCTCGAAGGACGAAACCAGCTTCTTTTGCGCCTGGTGGAGTTGAGCGTCACCCTAAATTCGACCCTGGACCTCGATGAACTGCTCAGGTTGATCACTGCCACCGCCTCCGAACTTCTGGAATGCGAAGCCGCCTCGATTCTGCTCTACGATGAAAAAAACCCCCGCCTGTATTTTGCCGCCTCCACCGGTTCCGACCCGGCCCAACTGGCAGAGATTCCCGTCCCCATCGACAGCAGTGTGGCAGGGACGATTTTCCGCACGAACCGCCCGTTGATCCTCGCCAATGTAGAGCAGGACCCGCGTCATTACGCCCTGGTGTCGAACCACATCAAATTCAAGGTCAAGTCACTGCTTGGTGTTCCAATGCCAATCAAGGAACGGACGATGGGCGTTTTGGAAGCGGTCAACAAGAAGGGTGGGGATTTTACAGAAGGCGATACCGTGATATTGTCTGTAATGGCAGCCCATGCGGCAATCGCCATTAATAACGCGCGCCTGCTGCGAACAACACAACAGGCGCTGGAAAAGGTACGGGTCACGAATCAGATCAAGAGTAATTTTCTTGCACTCGCTTCCCATGAACTACGAACGCCGTTAAGCGTCATCACAGGATACGCCTCTTTCCTCCAGGGCAACGAAGTCGGCGATATGAAGGCCCATGTTAACCATGTGCTTGGGGCGGCGTTGCAAATGCGCTCCGTCCTCGATCAGATGAACAACCTCACCCTGCTCCAGTCTGATGGGATGGAAATGCGGCGGATGAAGGTCTCCATCCAGAGCGTGCTGAATTTTGCCCTCGATGAGATCAAATATGTTGCTGCGCGGCGCGACATGCAACTCTCCCTGCATTTTTCCGACGACCCCATCTACGTGAATGTGGATCCTGAAAAGACCGCGCTGGCATTTGTGAACCTGCTCAACAACGCAATTCGCTTCTCGCCCGAAGGAAACGAGATCATCCTCGGGATCGTCACGCATGAAAAGGCAGTGCAGGTCTGGGTGCAGGATTACGGGATCGGCATTCCAGCGGATAAGTTGGAGAAGGTCTTCGAGGAGTTCTACCAGCTCGAGCCGCCGCACACCCGTCACTACGGCGGGCTGGGAATTGGGTTAACCATTGCAAAAGGTCTGATCGAAACCCAGGGTGGGAGCATCTGGGCGGAATCTGCGGGAGAGGGGCAGGGCTCCACCTTCAAGGTGAGTTTGCAAACTGTGTAAACCGCGTTAAAGTTGCAAAATTTGGAGTTGATTTTGCATTGACATTCGCCCATGCCTCAGGTAGAATACCCGTCGCCTTGTGACGGGCCTGTAGCGCAGTTGGGAGCGCGCCTCAATCGCACTGAGGAGGCCAGGGGTTCGAATCCCCTCAGGTCCACTGTTCAGTGATCAGTCGCCAGTAATCAGTCACTGAACACTGAAAATCGAACACTAAAAACCGATTACTGAAATATGGGCCCATAGCGCAGTTGGGAGCGCGTCTCAATGGCATTGAGAAGGCCGAGGGTTCGAATCCCTCTGGGTCCACCAAATGCAGGGGCAGGTCTTGTACTTGCCCCGAAGTTGTTAAAAAGCCATAACAGGAGTAGTAGGTCATCCCGGCAGCGAGAAGGGAAAGCGAGGTGGAAGCCCTTCACCAGCGCCCAGCGGGAGCGCGATAAAGGCTGAACTCGCCTGTTTCCCCGCGGGGAGGCTTGGACGATGAGCCGCGATAAAATCGCAAGTAGTCGTTCACGGGTAAGCCCGTTATAGCCAATGAGAGACGTTGAGCGTTGAAGGTTCAACGTAAGTCGGGTGGTACCGCGAAGCAAACCTTCGTCCTGATGATGGATGAAGGTTTTTTTGTTTTATGAAAATAACGGAAAAGAAATCCGAACCAAAGGAGATTGCGCCATGAACGAGACACCAATTGAAGAAACCCCGCACCCCGATAAATCTTACAATCCCAAAGCCATCGAAAAGAAGTGGCAGGAGAAGTGGGAGGCGGGCCAACTCTATCGTTCGGTGATCGATTACAGCAAGCCGAAATTCTATGCCCTGACCATGCTGCCCTATCCCAGCGGCGACCTGCACATCGGGCACTGGTATGCGATGACCCCATCCGATGCGCGGGCGCGTTTTAAGCGCATGAACGGCTACAACGTGCTTTTCCCGATGGGATTTGATGCCTTCGGTCTGCCGGCTGAAAACGCGGCGATCAAAAGCGGCGTCCACCCGATGACTCGCACCCTGCAAAACGTCGAAAGGATGCGCGTGCAATTGCGAAGCATGGGCGCAATGTTTGATTGGGAACGCGAGGCGGTTTCCTGCGACCCCAGTTACTACAAATGGACCGAATGGTTCTTCATCCAGTTGTATAAAAACGGGCTGGCCTATCGCAAACTGTCTCCCGTGGACTTTTGTCCGAACTGCAATACCACACTGGCACGCGAGCAGGTCTGGGGCGACGACCGTCATTGCGAACGCTGTGGCACGCCGGTCATCAAGAAGGATTTGTCGCAGTGGTTCTTCAAAGCAACCAAATACGCCGACGAGCTATTGAATTTCGACGGCATCGACTGGCCTCAAACGGTGAAGACCCTGCAAACAAATTGGATTGACCGCTCCGAAGGCGCGTCTGTCATTTTCAAGACCGAACAAGGCGACGATGTGGAGATTTTCACCACCCGCCCGGATACGTTGTGGGGAGCGACCTTCATGGTCTTCTCGCCCGAGCATCCACTTGTGGACAAGATCACCACGCCCGAAAACAAGGCTGCGGTCGAAGAGTACCAGGCGCAGGCGGCTCGCCAATCGGATATTCAACGCGGGGCAGTGGACAAGGAAAAGACCGGTGTGTTTACCGGGGGCTACGCCATCAACCCCGTCAACGGTGAGCGCATCCCGATCTGGATTGCGGATTATGTCTTGATGTCCTATGGAACGGGCGCGATCATGGCTGTCCCTGCGCACGACGAGCGTGACTTTGCCTTCGCCCGCAAGTATGGACTAAAAATCATTCCGGTCATCCAACCCGAGGGGCAACCCGATTTGGACGGCGACACCATGCCCGAAGCCTACGTCGGCACGGGTGTGATGGTCAACTCCGCCCAGTTCAACGGCACAAAAGTCAACGACCAGAAGGGGCGCAAGAATCCCGGCATCAGCGTCGTCATCGACTGGTTGCAGGAAAAAGGCATCGGCAAGGAATCGGTCAACTACCGTTATCGCGACTGGCTGATCAGCCGTCAGCGATATTGGGGCGCGCCCATCCCGATGATTTACTGCGAGGAACACGGCTGGAACCCCGTCCCCGAAGACCAACTGCCCGTGACCCTGCCCGAAGATGTGGAGTGGAAGCCAACAGGTGAATCTCCGCTGAAACTGCATCCCACGTGGAAGAATACGTCATGCCCCGTTTGCGGCGGACCTGCCACGCGCGAGACCGACACGATGGACACCTTCATGTGCTCGTCGTGGTATCACCTGCGTTATTTGTCGCCGAAGTATGACCAGGGTCCCTTCGACCCGGACGAGTACAACTATTGGATGCCCGTTGATATTTATACCGGCGGCATCGAGCACGCCACCATGCACCTGCTGTACACGCGTTTTTTCCACAAGGCAATGCGTGACGCTGGAGTTACGGAAGGTCACGAGCCGATGCTGCAATTGCGGAATCAGGGCATGGTGCTGGGCGAGGATAATGAGAAGATGTCCAAGAGCCGCGGGAACGTGGTCGCGCCCGACGTGCTGGTGGAAAAATACGGCTCCGACACTGTGCGCGCCTACCTGATGTTTTTCGCCCGCTGGGAGATGGGAGCGCCCTGGGATTCCAAAGGCATCGAAGGCAGCGCCCGCTGGATCCGCCGCACTTGGACTCTGTTTACCGATGATATTCCTGAAAGACCTTCAGGGTCTGCGGAAGTCCTAAAGGATTTACGAAGAAAAGTCCACCAGACCCTGCGCAAGGTGACTCACGACTTCGAGAATTTTGAATTCAACACGATCATCTCCTCCTTGATGGAATTGATGAACGAGATGTACAAGGCTCGTGAAGCCGGCGCGGCTGGCAGCGACGAATGGAAGGAAGCCCAGGAAATCTACCTGAAAATGCTGGCCCCCGTCGCTCCGCACATCGCCGAGGAATTGTGGGCGCAGTTGGGTAAGCCATATTCAATTCATACCCAAGCCTGGCCCCAGGTGGACGAATCTGCCGCGAAGGAAGATTCCATCGAATTGCCGGTGCAGGTCAACGGTAAGGTGCGCGATCGTGTCCAGGTGCCGGTGAGCATCACGCCTGAACAGGCACGCGAGTTTGCCCTGACGAACCCGACGATTCAGAAATACCTGGGCGGGCAGGAGCCCAAGAAGGTTATTCTGGTGCCGGGCAAGCTGGTTAACATTGTCGTATAACCCGATGCGCTTCGAAGATCTAAACTGGTTTGATGTTGAGGCTTACCTGCAGCAGGATGACCGCCTGATCCTGGTGCTGGGTTCGTGCGAACAGCACGCTTACCTGAGCCTGCAGACGGATGTAAAGATCCCGCTGGCGCTGGCTGA
>CAILWD010000680.1 GCA_903837815.1 uncultured Chloroflexota bacterium
AAACTATCACGACAAGTATCTCGAATTCAAGAACACGCTGGCGGGGAATCTCGCCGCGTCCATCAAACAGAACGTGTTCCATACAAAGGCGCGGAACTTCAACTCGTCGCTCGAAGCCACCCTCTTCAACGGTGACGTGCCCGTGGAGATGTTCCACAACCTGTTGGAGATCTTCAAGAAGAACCTGCCGCTGTGGCACAAGTATTGGCGCGTCCGCCGCAAGGTGCTGGGCGTGAAGACCCTGCATCCCTACGATGTCTGGTCTCCGCTCACGACCAACAAACACAAAGTCCCTTTCGAAAAAGCAGTGGAATACATCTGTGAAGGACTTGCGCCGATGGGAGAGGAGTATGTCCGCGTGATGCGCAGGGGCTGTCTCGAAGACCGCTGGGTGGACTGGTCGCCGAACGCGGGTAAACGCGAAGGCGCCTTCTCGACCCGCGTGCCAAGCGACACGCATCCCTTCATCATGATGAGCTACACCGATGACGTCGGCAGCATGAGCACGCTTTCGCACGAGTTGGGACATTCGATGCACGCCTGGTACGCCAGCCGCTCCCAGCCGATGGTCTACTACACCTATCCATCCATCATCGCGGAGACTGCCTCCAATTTCAGCCAAGCCATGACGCGGGCATACCTGCTCAAGACCAACCCCAGCAAATCCTTCCAGATTGCTTTGCTGGAGGAGGCGATGGGCAACTTCCACCGCTACTTTTTCATCATGCCGACCCTTGCCCGCTTCGAGCTGGAGACTCACCAACGAGTCGAGCAGGGCGGGGCGTTGACTGCCGACTACATGATCAACCTGATGGCTGACCTGTTCAGCGAGGGCTTCGGCGGCGAGATGAACCTCGACCGCGAGCGGGTCGGCATCACCTGGGGCACGTTCACCACCCATCTTTATATTGACTATTACTCGTTCCAATACGCCATCGGCATCTCCGCTGCGAACGCCATTGCCAAACGGATTCTCGATGGCGTCCCCAACGCCGCGCAGGATCACATCAACTTCCTCAAGGCTGGGTCGTCTTTGCCGCCAATGGAAGTCTACAAACTTGCGGGCGTGGACATGACCTCGACCCAGCCCATTGAAGATGCCTTTGCCGTGCTGGCAGATTACATCGACCGTTTGGAAGTATTGACTGGAAAATAAACTCGGAGACTGCATGAATCTATTCTCTGTCCTTCTTGCCCTGACACCCGTCCTCATCGTTCTCATCCTCCTGATCTGGAAGCGCATGGCCGCCGACACGGCGGGTGTGATTGGTTGGGTGGCTGCGGTTGCCGTCGCCTGTCTGTATTTCCAGACGCCGCTTCAAGTTGCATTGACCGCCAGCCTCGGCGGAATCGTTGCTTCGTTTCCGATCACCCTGATGGTGGCGACATCCATTCTTCAAGTCACAATCATGATCGAAAGCGGGGCAATTGCTCGCGTGGTCGCATTGGTCAAATCCGTTGCGCCGCAGGACCAGGTGGTGCAAATCATGATCGTCAACATCGGCTTTGGGACGCTGCTCGCCGCCCTCGGCGCGACGCCTGTGTCCATCCTGCCGCCGATCATGCTGGCATTGGGCTACTCCTCTTTCATCGCGATCGCCTTGCCCGCCATCGGTTACGACGCGCTCACCACCTACGCCCTGCTCGGCATCCCCGTGGTGGTCTTTGCCAATTTCGTCGGGCTGCCCGTGAATGAGGTCGGCGGCTATTTTGCGCGGTACATGCCGGTCATCAGTTCCTGCATTGCGTTGGGGATGTTGTGGATCGTCGGTGGCTGGAAAATGCTCTGGCGTGGATTTATCCCCGCACTCCTCTCCGGGCTGACGGCTGGTCTGGTTGCCATCGGGATGAACGCCGTGGGCATGGTCACGCTGACCGGTGTTGCGGCTGGACTGGGGGTGATTTTGGTCATGCTGGTCTATCTCCTGCTCATCCGCAAGCCTCTTTGGGACAAGAGCGTCCAAAACGACGCCGACCGTCTCGCCGAGGGGCGCATCTCATTCTGGGGCGCGGTCTCTCCCTGGCTGATCCTGACCGGCTTTGCCGTCCTCGTCAACGCGCCCATCCTGCCCTTCTTCAAGTTGACTTTCACCACCTGGGCGATGCCGCTGGAAATCATCCCCTCTGCGCCTGAAAAAGTGCGCCTGTTCTGGCAGGCGTATTTCTGGATTTTGGTGAGTACGGTTTTGTCGCTCCCCTTCCTGAAGACGAACAGGGCGCAACTGGGGGTCTCCCTGCAAAAGTGGGTCAAACGCGCCCCGCGTCCGATGCTGGCTTCGGCGATTTTCTTCGCAATCGCCTTCATCATCAACCACTCCGGCAAAGGCGTGGACTGGACTCTGGGCGACCCGAACCACAACATGGTCGTCGTGCTGGCGAATGCGTCCACGGCGGCGTTTGGTCAGGCGTACCCGTTCATTGCGCCCTTCCTCGGTTTGCTCGGCGGATTCGTCAGCGGCTCGGAGGCTTCGTCCATTGCCATGTTCACCAACCTGCACCTTTCCATTGCGGAAAAGATCGGTGCGGCTGGACTGGTCATCGCGGCAGCCAGCGGCATCGGCGGCGGACTCGCCAGCGTCATCTCCCCAGCCAAGTTGCAGAACGCATCCGCAGCCATTGACCGCATCGGCGAGGAAGCCAGCGTCCTGCGCGTGACCTTCGTCATCTCGCTGATCATCACCGCCATCGCGGCGCTGATGACCCTGCTTTGGGCATAACTAAAATTCGATTGGCAAATTATCCAGCCCGCGGATGACAAAGCCTTTGGCGAATTGGGCTTCTCCCGCCGCGCGGACATTTGGCAGACGTTGGAACAAGACGCTGAACAGCACCTGCAACTCCAGACGCGCAAGCGGCGCGCCGAGACAGTAATGGGTGCCGAGACCAAACGTCAGCAGGGGATTGTCCTGTCGGGACAGGATCAACTCGTCGGGTTGGTCGAAGCGGGCGGAGTCGCGATTCCCCGAGATGTAGAATAATCCAACTTCCGCGCCGCGTTTGAGTTGCACGCCGTTGATCTCCATATCCTCCAGCACGTAGCGTTCGAACATGGGCAGCGGCGTTTCGTAGCGCAGGAGTTCATCGACGGCGGTCTTGAGCAGGGGCGCGTTGTTTTGATCAACCGCCTCCTTCATGATTTCAAGTTGACTGGGATTCTGAAACAGGGCGCGCAAGCCAAGCGATGAGCCGTTGACCGTCGCTTCGTGTCCCGCGTTCAGCAGAAAAATGCTGGTGGCGCGCAGTTCGTTTTCGGTGAGCGTCTCGCCCTGATCCGTGACCTGGACGAGGTCGATGATGAGGTCATCCTGCGGATGGGCGCGGCGTTCCTCCGCCAGCGCGCCGATCATTTCCATAAAATCGCTTGTGGCGCGGTTGGCGGCTTCGACCTGTTCGTCGCTGTAACCCAGCTCATAC
>CAILWD010000681.1 GCA_903837815.1 uncultured Chloroflexota bacterium
CGTTCCGCTTCATCCTACTTGCCTTTCAATGTGGCGACTCCCGCTTTGAGAGAATCAACCAGATAATCCAGCGTTTCGTCGGACATACCGATCCACCACGGAAGGCTGAAGGAGTTATCCCACCAATCGTCGAGCACGGGAGTGTTGTGTTCGCCCGCGCCGAGTTTCTGGAAGAGCGGATAGCGATACAGCGGGTAATACTGCACAATCGCGCGAACAGCCGCTTCGGTGGTCAGGAAGTCCAACAGGTCGTTGCGGTTTTTGCCGAAGGCGGATCCGTTGAAGTGCAGCACGAACTGATGATAAATATGGCGCACACCCGCTGGCACTTCCGCCACGGTCAGTTCAGGGATATCAGCGATCGCGGCGCGGAGTTTGGCGGCTTGCGCAATGGTCGTGTCGGTGGAGGAATCCAGTGTTTTGATCAATTCGCTTGCCAGTGCGCATTGCGCTTCGCCCAGACAGAAGTTGTTGGGCCAGATGTTCTCCATGTCAATATCCACGTTGGACATGGCGGGCACCCAATAGCGTTCGCGCCCGGCAGGGAAGGGACGAATGCCATTGTGACGCAGACCCGGTAACAACGCCGCATCTTCATCCGACTTGACCGTGATCGCGCCGCCCTCTCCCAGCGTGGTGATGTTCTTTGCCCCGTGGAAGCTGAAACAGCCAAAGTCACCGAAGGAGCCGACTTTCTTCCCATCAATGGAAGCGCCGGGAGCCTGAGCGCAGTCTTCGATCACGCGCAGATTGTGCTTTGCCGCAATTTCCATGATGGTGGGCATATCGGCAGGCATGCCCAACAGGTGAACGGCAATGACTGCTTTGGTGCGCGGGGTGATCTTCTTTTCAATATCTTTCGGGTCGATCGTCCAGCGTTTCGGGTCAATGTCGGCGAAGACCAGTTTCACACCGGTCATGCCGAAGGGAATGGCAGTGGCAGAGAAGGTATAACCGGGGACGATGACCTCATCGCCCTTTTCGAACTTGCAAAGGATCGCCGCGAGGCGCAGCGCATTCGTGGCGTTATCCACAGCAAAGGCATGGTTGGCGCCGATGTATGCCTTGAAATCCGCTTCGAACTTGCGCATGTAATCGCCCTGGGTTTGCACTTCGGCATTGCGCATCACATTCACAACGGCTTCGATCTCTGCCTCTGTGTAGGTGCGCATACGGGCAGGGAAGTTCACGCGGTATCCGGCTACAGATCCGCGCCCCGAGGCGTCACCGGCTTTGGTGGTTTGAGTTAAGTTGGACATGGAATATCTCCTTAAAGATGATGTTGGCAATAACGCTCAACGTTGAATAAATTCAGGCGCAGCCTTGCAGATCTCAATGGCGCGCTGTGTGTTTTCAATGACCCATGCCGGAATTTCACCATCGTGTTCCAGCAGGATGTTCTTGCAAACGCCGCGTTGTGTGACGGCGTGATTCAACAAATGGAACAAGGTCGATGATTCCGGTCTGCGTTCGATGGTCGCCTTCACCAGGTCGATGACCTTGGTGATCTCCGCCTGAATGAGGTTCGCGGTTTCAAAATCACCCGCGCGCGCCGCTTTATAAAGTTGAATGAACGGACGCGGTTCCAGATGAATGAGGCTGACGATGAATCCCGACGCCCCAATGCGGATCGAATCAGCCAGAAAGTTTTCCTTGCCTTGCATCAGGTAAAAATTCTCAAAAGGCTGCAGGGCATCTGCCAGAAGTTTGAAGCGTTCAAAGTCGGCGCTTGAGTCTTTGAAGCCGATGACGTTCTCATGGCTGGCAAGCCGCACGAGCATGGAATTCCCAAATTTCACATTGGTAAACTCGGGTATGTCATACACGATCACCGGCAGGGGGCTTGCATCGGCAAATTTCATGTAGATGGTTTCGATCTCAGATTGGTTGTAGTGAAAATATCCCGGCACCGTGGCAACGACGATCTGCGCCCCAGCGTCTGCCATGGCGCGGGCATTCTCCAACATGCGCGGCAAGCCAGAAGCCGTGCAGCCAGCCACCAATGTGGCGCGCCCGTTGATCTGGTCGGCTGCGAAACGGCACAGGTCTTGCAACTCTGCCGGGTTGAACCACGGTCCGCGCCCGGTGCTGCCTGCGATGAAAATTCCGGTACAACCGGCGTCCAACATTTCGTTGCAGACACCGGCGAAGCCTTCATGGTCAATCTCGCCGCTCGGTTTGCACGGCGTCACAATGGGGACAACTGGTCCAAAGTCTTTCATTTTTCTACCTCGATTAAGTATGATGTTTCGATCATGGCGATACGAATTTGAGTGGGCAGTAACATGCCAAGCAGCCAAGCCGGATCCCTGCCCGGATCGTTGGTGTAATAGCTGATGAATAATTTCCCGTTCACGATCACCGCACCCGGGTAGGATGTATCTCCCGAACTCGGCAAGTCTGTAAGATGGATCAACTCCCCATCTTTTTTGCGGATGAGGAAGAGCGCGCATCGTTTCTGACCGATGGCTGATCCCTGCCATTGGAGCGGACCTGCCGCCTTGACCTGTCTCCGCCCAACCGCGAAGAGATGATCGTTATGCGTGAACAGGACGGGACCATCGAGCCGAGTGACCTTGCTGCGCGTGAGAGAAGTCCACTCGTTGTAAGGAACTTGTGCGCTGGAAATTTGCGTCCCTGCTTCGGGATGTCCAAAGATCCCGCCGCCTGCCTCCACACGTGAAGCGGAAATCATCAACCCGTTGGAAAGCAATTGCACGGCGGTTTCATCGGCGCGGTCGCCTGTTTGAATGGTGGCATGGATATCCCATGCGATTCCATTCGTTGAGCGCAACAGAACCGCAGAGCCGTGGTCAATGCGGTGGGCGGGCGCAAAATAGGTTTGGTCATCGCGCGAAACGGGGCGACCGATCAGCCAGCCGCTTGGGGTGACATCTTCAAAAGCAGACCACTCGCTGCCATCTGCGCTATGCGCGGCAATGGATTTGTATGGCTCTGCGTCAAATTTTTTATTGAGCAATGCGAATAGAAACAATCGTCCGTGAATGCTGCCAAGTTTGGGGTCGCGGATGTCTTCGCCGTTCCCGCTGAATTCGGCTGCTTTCTGCCAATGCCTTGCGTCTGTTGAGCGCAGAAGTACCACACGGCTGTGTTTGCTGGCAAAATGCGAAGGCGATGAAATGTATGCCAGCCAGAACTCATCCCGCCAGAAGAGCAGGTCGGTGAAGGCATTGTGTTTGCCGTCGTTCACGACTGTCCATGTTTGCATGGGGAGGGTGGGGAGCGGGTGGTGGGACATCAGGTCTCGGGTGGGAAAAGCTCAAAGAAAACAGAGGCAGGTTTCAGGTCCGGTTTGAGGCGCGGTTTATTTTTGTCGTTCCGCTAGTTTGGCGCGGATCTCGGCATAGCGGCTGCGAGTCAACGGGTACATCATTGCAAACATGATTCCGAAGATGACCATCACAGTGGGGATGGGACCGATGAGCGCTTGAATGCCGATGATGGCGCTGCGCGGCTGGGTTTCGGCGGTGGAGACGTAGCCCGTCCATTCGAGGATGAGCAGCACGAGCGGCAGGGAAAGCGAAGCGGCGATCTTGCGGAAGAGCGTGACGAGGCTGTAATACATGCCTTCGTGGCGATGACCGGTTTGCAGTTCGTCCCATTCCACTGTGTCGGGGATCATTGCCCAAGTGAGCACTTGAATTGCGCCGAGACCAATGCCCGCCATCGCGCCGAGAATTAGAACGGGGGTCAGTCCCCATTCTGGTTTTATAAATCCCAGCCCGGTGACAGAGGCAGCGAAGAAGATCATGCCGCCGATGTAGGCTTTTTGTTTATCCCAGCGGCGGGCAGACCATTCCCAAACGGGGAGCGAGATAAGCGCGGCAACGAAGAGCAGTCCGAATACGAGGTCGCCTTGCTCGGCAAGGTTCATGCGATGTTTGAGGAAATAGAGCAGCGTGGTCTGCACGATGTCGAGCGCCGCCCAGGTGAGCAGGAAGATGCCCATCGCGTAGACGAAGGGACGGTTCTTGAACGCGGCGGTAATTGACTCTTTGATGGACGGTTGTTCCTGCGCTTGAAGTTCGGGTCGCTCCTGCGTGCCGAAGAAGACCGCCACCATCGGAAGGATGCTCAAGATGGCAACGCCCAACCCGACGGCTGTGATGGTGGACATGTTTTCAGGAACCATCGCGCCGATGATGGCGAGCGGTCCCACATACGCA
>CAILWD010000682.1 GCA_903837815.1 uncultured Chloroflexota bacterium
AATAAAGACTTTAGGCTTCAACACTGGCGTCACCGAAACCCCCATCACCCCGGTCATGCTCGGCGAAGCGCCGCTGGCACAACAATTCAGCCGCGAGTTATACGAGGCGGGAGTCTTCGCCATGGCAATCGGCTTCCCCACCGTCCCGCAGGGCAAGGCAAGAATCCGCGTGATGATTTCCGCCGCTCATGCGAAAGACGATTTGGACAAGGGACTCGAAGCGTTCAAGATGGTCGGCAAGAAATTGGGCGTGATATAATCCCGCCACCCAAAAGGTATTTTCTCCACGAACGTGGTAATTGAAGGAGTTTTTTATGTCTGGTCATTCCAAGTGGTCCACCATCAAACGCAAAAAGGGTGTTGCCGATGCCAAACGCGGCGCCATCTTTACGCGGCTCGCCCGCGAAATTGTCATCTCCGCCCGCGCCGGCGGCAGCGACATCGATTCCAACTTCCGCTTGCGGCTTGCGGTGGACAAAGCCCGCGCCGAAAACATGCCCAAGGAAAATATCGAACGCGCCATCAAACGCGGCGCCGGCGAAGACAAGGACAGCGCGGTCTTCGAAGAAATTACAGTCGAGGGCTACGGTCCGCACGGATCGGCGCTGATGGTCAAATGCGTCACCGACAACCGCAACCGCACCATCCCCGACATGCGTCACGCGCTCAGCAAAGCGGGCGGCAACATGGCAGAACCGGGTGCGGTCGCCTGGCAGTTCGACCACAAATCCTACTTCGCCTTCCCCTCCAGCGAACTCTCCTTCGACAAAGCCTTTGAACTCGGCATCGAAGCGGGCGCCGACGACGTGGTGGACGGAGACGAAACCATCGAAATTTTCGCCCCCGTCGAGATGTTCAAGACCATCGCCGACGCCCTGCACGCGGCAAAAGTCCACCCGCAGGAATCAGGCTTGCGGATGATCGCCAAGCAGGAAGTCGAACTCGACGTGGAAGCCACGCTCAAGTTCATGAAGATGATCGAGAACATCGAGGAACTCGACGACGTGCAAGAGGTCTTCCACAACGTCAAGGTTTCCGACGAAGCGCTCGCCGCCCTCGAAGCCGCATAAATGCCATTAACCACGAAGGGCACGAAGGAACACGAAGAAAAACCTTTGTGACCTTCGTGTCCTTTGTGTTTAACAAATATGACTCTCGCTTTAGGAATTGACCCCGGCACCGCCACCACCGGCTACGGGCTCGTCCGCCTTCTACGCGACGGGGAGTTGGTTGCTGTTTCTTTTGGCGTCATCTCCACCCCGAAGGACGCCACCCCAGCCGCCCGCCTCGAAATGCTCTTCGACCAATTGACCGACCTGCTCCGCGAACACAAGCCCGATACCGCCGCCGTCGAAAAATTATTCTTCCAGAGCAACGTTACGACCGCCATTGCAGTGGGACAGGCTCGCGGCGTGGTGATGCTCTGTCTGCAAAAAGCGGGCATCGAACCTTTTGAATACACCCCCAACGAAGTCAAACAAGCCGTGGCGGGTTACGGCTCCGCAGACAAACGTCAGGTGCAGGATATGGTGCGCGCCCTGCTGCAACTGGAAAAAATCCCCAAACCCGACGACGCCGCCGACGCGCTGGCGATTGCCATCACGCACTTGAACACCAGAAGATATGAATAACCACAAAGGGTCACAAAGGAACACAAAGAAAAACCTTCGTGACCCTTTGTGTTCCTTTGTGGTGAAACAGGTTAAAATACAGCCATGATAGCAACCCTCCGTGGAGAAATCTCCCAAATTGAAGATAACGCCCTCATCGTCGAAGTCGGCGGCGTGGGACTAAGAGTCTTTGTCCCTGCCCCGTTGCGTGGACAAGCCAAAGCCGGTGAACCCGTCTTTTTATTCACCCACCTGGTTGTACGTGAAGATGCGCTTACCCTTTACGGATTCGAATCTCAGGGCGACCGCGAACTCTTCAACATCCTGCTCGGCGTGGACGGGGTTGGTCCAAAAGTGGCGCTCTCCGTTCTCTCCACCATGACATTGGATGCCATCCAACGCGCCGTCTTTGCCGAGGAACCCGATGTGTTGAGCCGCGTGCCTGGCGTGGGGAAGAAGACCGCGCAGAAAATGGCGCTGCATCTCAAAGACAAACTCAAGCCTGCCGACTCGCTCTCCAAACTCGCCGCCATCTCCGACACCGATGCCGAAGTGGTCGCCGCCCTCACCGCGTTGGGCTACTCGGTGGTCGAAGCCCAGGCCGCGCTCCAGTCCATCCCGAAGGACGCTCCCGACGACACAGGCGAACGTCTCAGGCTGGCGTTGGGGTATTTTCAGTAAAGTGACCTTCAGACCTCCGGGTTCTTTGAGAACTCGGAGGTCTTGCAATAAGCCCATGCGTTAAAATAGCGGACTATGAAAATTGGCGACCGAATTCATGTTTGCGCCTGCAAAGCGGATGGAAGCGTCTATCGAAGCTGGCATACCACCATTGAGACGATGGATGCCGATTCGATTGTCACGGTCTCTCCCATTGGCAGCGAGATGTACGACCGCAAGCGGGGAAACGTCTGCATCGGACATACGATGAGAAGTTATTACTGGTTCGATAAATTCTACAATCTCATCGAACTGTTCGACGCGCAGGGAAATCTGGCACAGATTTACATCAATATCGCCTCGCCGCCGTATCTCGAAGGTGAGTCTCTGTGTTTCAAGGATTACGAACTGGACGTATTCAGGGTTCCGACCAGTTTAGCTACATTGCTTGACGAAGACGAATTCGCCGAGGCGGTCATCACTTATCAGTATACGAAGGAGTTTCAGGAGCAAATGTATTCCGTTGCGAATGAAGCGCTTGAACTCGCAAATGGCTGGAATGCAAAACCTTGCCCAAGTTTCCCCTTAATTTCAATGTCACCCTGAGCATGGCGAAGGGTCTCCGCCGAAAGGCGGCGGGATTCTTCGGTCAATGCACTCCCTCAGAATGACGTAATTTAGTGGTCTTTATAAACAGGAGTTTCCAATGCTAAATAAAAAAATCGCTTTTATCGGTCCAGGCGTGATGGCGGAAGCCATGATTGCGGGCTTGCTGCGCCAGAAACTGGCTGCTCCGAAGAACATCACTGCTTCTGGTCCGCGTGAGGAACGGGTGGGGGAACTGCACATGAAATACGGAATCAAGACAACCACCGACAATTCCGCCGCCGCACACGAAGCGGACGTGGTCGTGCTTTCGGTCAAGCCGCAGCGGTTGACCGATGTGATGAAGGGCATCAAAGGTATCCGCCCGAATGCACTGGTGATTTCGATCATCGCAGGTGCATCCATGAAAAAGATCAGCACGGGATTGAAGCACAAGGCAATTGTCCGTTCCATGCCGAACACGCCCGGTCAGATTGGGGAGGGGATTACGGTTTGGGCGGCGTCGAAAGAAGTCACCGAAGAGCAACAGAAAATAACTCGCGCAATCCTCGGCGCGATGGGCGAGGAAGTCTTCGTGGAGGATGAAAGTTACATGGACATGGCGACCGCGCTTTCGGGTTCAGGCCCCGCCTACGTTTTCCTCTTCACCGAAGCATTGATCGATGCCGGTGTCCACATGGGATTCCCCCGCCGCATTGCCGAGCGACTCGTCTTACAGACCATTAAAGGTTCCGCCTCGTTCTATCAGGGCGCGGAGCGGCATCCTGCCACACTGCGGAATCAGGTTACGTCTCCGGGTGGGACATCCGCCGAGGCGTTGTATTATCTGGAGAAGGCTGGCTTCCGCACCGCCATTTCACGCGCGGTCTGGGCGGCATATCAACGCTCACTGGAGTTGGGCAAGGAAAAGCCTGGTCATATCCCTGAGTCACATGAGGAAGAAAGCACATAAAGAGTTCAGTCCCGAAGGTCTTTCGAAAACCTTCGGGACTGTTTCATTTTTCGGAAAGTTTCACTCTCGCAAAGTCAGCTTTCCATACCTATCAGCCTGATACACGACCAGATCAGTCATCGGAAAATGTTTCTCGTTGGTTGTGACAAGAGCCAGCCCATGGTTGAGAGCGGTCGCCGCTATGACAGAGTCGGCATCGCCCAATATTATTCCCTTTGCGCGCCACAGACGGATTAGTTCTCCAGCTTTGTCCGCAATTTCAATGGTAACGTCAATGGTTTCGAGAGAATCGAGAAGGTCGAAGGTGGCTTTTTTCTCGTGGTCGCGCATTCCGCGCACAATTTCAAGCCGTGTGATGGCTGAAATATACAAGATATCATCTTTCGCAAGCGTGTCGAGTAACTCACGGTATCCTTCGGTCTTGCGAAAACACAAAATCAAAATATTGGTATCGAGCAGGTAATCACTCATCCCTGCCCCATTCTTTGGAAAAGTCGCGGGTGAATCCCTTACGTTCTTCTTCGACCCAACGATTTATATCTTCAAAGGTGGCTAATTCAGGATGGTCTTCATCCTTCCATGCCCCATAGGCGTTTTTGATTGCTTCGCGCAATTTCAAGCGGCGTAACTCACGCGCCAAAACCTCCTCGACAAAACGAGTTCGCTCGCGGGCAGGAATGGCGCGGCGGAAATCATCCATTAGGGATTTTGTGATGTACAAATTCATTCTTTCTTTTACAGCACGCATTGGCGTACTCCTTTGCACCAATTCTTTGCACTTTAATTATACACTAATCGCGCCCTTCTAATTGCAAATCCCCTGCTCGATGGCTGACTTCATTTCACCGCTCAGCGTTTCCTTTTGCGCGAAGTCGGTCATCAGGCTGCAAACTTGAATCCCCAAAATTTTATCGGCGGTGAGAATTTTTGTCATCTCGCGCACCTGCTTCACGTCATCTTGAACGGCGGCGGCTTGCAGGAAGGGCATCCACTCCAGGCTGTCGTTGGGATAATAGCCGCCGTCCAAAGCCTGATTCAGCAAAACGGGAATTTCCTCCCACTCGCCGCGCTGACGGGCAAGGTCAGCCTTTTGATAGAAGTAGCACCAGCCATGCTCAGGCTCTGTGCCGAAAATGTTCGCAGGCGGGGTTGGCGACTCGCCGTCCGTGATGACCGCACCCAGCCGCGAGCGGGGAGCAATCAACTTGAGGCGGTCTGCATCCGACGGGGAAAGCTCAGGGGCGTCGCCGTCAATGATTCGCACACAGCCATTTTCGCTGGTTTGAATCATCACCAGCACGTTCCCAAAATCGCGCTCCAGATAATTGCCACGCCGTAGCGGAGTCTCGACCCCGTTGCCCGCCGCGATTTGATTGACCACGTCGCCTGTCAACACGGCGGCGGGAAGTTTAATCACCACAGGGTTGGCGCTTTGCTTTTCGGGACGATAGATAAAATTAGCGGGACCCCAAATGAAATAATCCTCCGCCAGCGGGCTGTTCGGGTACGACGCAATCAGCGTCACCCCGTCTTCGATGTTCGGCGCGCGCCACGCCACCTGCTGCCAAAAATTGCGCGTGGCTTTGGTTTCATAAACCGAGCGGATGGTGTTGCCGTAATGAGTCAGCACCGCAATCGAAACCAAAATCCCAATCACCGCAGTTTGCATTCCGCGCCGCGCCAAGCCTTCGATGAGCAACGCAATCAGCATGACTGCGCCCACCGAGGCGATCAACGTGTAGCGCGAATAATCGGGCAATGTGACATGGCGGTTGACCAGGATGACGGGGACGAGTCCGCCGAGCATGGTGAGCAGGCTGAGGAACAACGTCTCGCCGCTGTGCCCTTCGACTCGCTCTGGGCGGGGTTCTGCTTCGGACGCCTTTTCTCCCCGCGAGCGGAGCGCGACCAGCACAACGCCCACCCCCACAGCGGACAACGCCAGCGCAACCGCCATATCCTTCAAGCGCATGGGGAAAGCGAGTTGATAGACGGGCATGGTCCAAGCCGCCAGCGTGACGGTGAAGAAATCCTGAATCAAATAGTTCAACCACCAGAGCGCGGTCAGCGGCGACGAAACGACCTGCGAGACCTGCAAGCCCACATCGGTTGCCTTCCGCGCCGATTCAAAGAAGAACAGCCGCCAGACTAAAAATCCGCCCGCAATCAGCAAAAAGGGCAAACTGGCTTTGATAACCTTCGTCACCTTTTGGCGGAAAGATTCGTCTCCGCGCCACATCAACAGGATAATGGATGCGAAGCGAAAGCCTTCGATGCCGATGTAATATTCCATCTGACTCAACGCACCCCAACCCGCAAGCACCGAGCCAGCGATGAGCAAAATTTTATTTCGGAGATTCGCTACCAGAAGCGATTGGACGGTCAACGCCACCGAGAGCATGGCAAGGAAGAGGGCGAGGATATGCGATTGATAGTCGATGGCATTGGGCTGGGAGAGAAAGCCAGGGTACACCGCAAACAGCAATCCCGTGACCAGTGCGAAAAAATTGCGGTCTTTCCACAACATGCGTCCCGTCCAAAAGAGGAAGACACCGCCCATCATGCGGAAGAAGAACGCGCTCAGGTGATACCACAACGGGTTGAAACCAAAAAACGTGAACAGCGGAATCATTGCCAGCGCGCGCCCAGGGCGGTCAATGGCAAAAATCTCGTGGTAGAAGCTGGGGTCTTTGACCTGCATGTCGTACATCTGGTACCAGTCGTCGTTCAGGTAGCCCAGGTCTTTGACCAGCGGCAGGTACGCAATGGCAGAGACGATGAAGATGAGAAGAACGCCCTGCCAGAATTGATTTTTATTTTGCATGAGTTTTTTATTCCGTCATTGCGAGCCGCGCTCTTTCTCTTTGCGGCGAAGCAATCCCCTTGTGCCTTGGAGATTGCTTCGGACGGAAAAGCGCCGCCCTCGCAATGACATTACTTCCTTCTTTTCATCAAAAAGTCTGTGATTTCGAAATCCAACTCTTCATCAATGTCCCATGCTTCGGACTTGTCAATCTCCAGCATGAAAGGCTTGTCGCCAATGCGGTGACGTTTCCGCGCCAAATTCTCGCGGGTGAAAAGATACAAACATGAATTCTCTTCGTAAACAGGCGGCAGGTCTTGAGTTTGAATCAACTCCAGCGGATTGTGGTTGATGGCGCGTCCGTCTTGAAAATACAGGCGCGTTTGCCAGCGGGTGACGGAAAACAACGAGTCATATTTCGGGTATTCTGCAAAGAAGGTTTTGATTCCGCGTGAGATGGATTCGGCTTTCAAGAGCGGATTCGTACTGTGGGTCTGGAGATAAAAGTCCGCTTGCACCTGCGCCGTGTCGTGGAGCAGAATTTCGTTCATCGGGATGTCGTCGGCGCGGAGATGCTCGGGACGTTGAATCAGCTTGACGGTGGGAAAGAACTGGCGCACGCCGTCCATCACAGGCTCGGAGTCCGTATCCACCATCACGGTTTCAATTTCAGGAACCGCAAGCAGTGTTTCGATGATGTGATGAAAAAGGGGTTTGCCCGCGAGTAGGCGGTAGTTTTTGCCAGGCACGCGCTGGCTGTGGTGACGCATGGGGACAAGGGCTGCTAGTTTCATATCCCCTATTTTACTTTCAAACCCAACGACTGGAGTCGTTGGACTCCAGTCACAACGCCAGAGACATCTGCCATTGCGAAATTTCTTCGCGTTTCATGCCAACCTGCTCGAAGATGAACGCCATTTCTTCCGGATAGATGGCGGAAACATGCCAGGTTTTGTTCGGGAAGTTGGCGAAGAGCGCACGCAGCAAGACTCGGCTGAGACCTGCTCCCCGCGAACGGGTCTTGACCAGCACCGACGAGATTGCCACGTCCGCCGCCGACGGGTCGCTGATGAGGCAGTAGGCTTCGTTGATGCGAAAGGCGCGGGCGGGCGGCGTGTAGTGGGCAATGGTCGCGCCTGTCAGTTGCCAGGGCAGGTCGGGCAAGCCGTGACGAGTTACGATCCGCGCCAGTTCGTAAATGTCCATCTCTTCGAGTTGATGCAGCACCTCCACTTGCGGATTTTCGATTTTGTATCCCACCAGTCTGCGGACTTTCTCGAAGCCGACCTTTTCGTACAGTTTCACTCCCACCATGTTTTGCTCGATGACTTCCAAAAGCATTTTCTTCTCGCCGCGTGTTTTTGCCTCTTCGATGAGTTGCCCCATTGCCCAGGTTCCCACGCCGCTGTTTCTGGCGCTGACAACGATCCCCATTGCCGCGAGTCGACTCGTCCAGCCGCGACGGGCGATCAACCCGATGCCGACTGGCTCGCCGTCTTTGAGAATCACGCGGCTGGCGGTCAGGTCTATGCTGTCGCGGCGGAGCATGGTCAGAAAAACTTCTTCGGTGATGTGGATGGGGACGAAGTAGTCTTCAAACCCGCGTGTGAGCAAATCCGCGAGTTGGGAGATGGAGAAGTTGGAGCCGGGGGTGAGATTCAAGGTCATGGGTAATAGGTAATAGTGAATAGGGGTAAAGAGCGGGTTAGAAGGGTTGGTCTGTAGGGTCTTCAGTGAAATAATTGGGATGCGGTTCTTGAACGAAGTGCTTGGCGCCTGGCTCGTTCTCGCCGCGTTTGGAGCGCTTTAGGTAGGCAATGTAGCCGTTGATGATTCGGATGAGTTAGTCGATTTGATTTTTCAAACGGTTGAACAGGTCATTGGGAATATACCCCATGTCATGTGCCAAAACAAGGTGAGTATAAGTCTCGGTCAGCGAACCTCTGGCAATGTAGCAAAAGCGGACATTTTCCTGATAATAAAACCTTCCATGTCCTTCGGCGATATTGGCAAAGACACTCTGAGCCGAACGACGAATTTGCTGGTTGAGATGCCACTTTTCCTCTGTAGGCAACAACGGCAAGACTTCCCTGTAAACGACAAGCGTCAATCCCCTTGCCTTCTTCCAAGCCTCTAGCGTTTCCAGGCCCTGAATATTATCGCCCATAATCAGCCCTTTCCCTATTCACTATTCCCCTGAATTATACCGAATTGGCTTTACATCCCGTTTGTTTTCATTTTTCTGTCTTCGCTCTCGTGCATAATAAAATGTTTCCCTCAACTGCGGTGTCACCAGACTCGTCTCGCGGTGCCCCATGCGCGTGCCGTGAAATTGCATGAAGCGGAACCAGAAGATGGAGGCGAGGTTTTTCAGCAAAACACGCTCACGCGCGGCGTGCCAAAGGTCACTGAGAATGTTAGCGGTGGTGAGGCGCAGGAAGTCGTAAAAGTTGAAGTGCGCTTCGGGGTAGATTTTTCGTAAAGCCATCGCTTCGCGGCGGTAGCGGTTGTAGACTCCGTGCGGCGTCTCATTGTGGACGTGAATGATCTCGGCTTCGGCGACATACCCGATGGCATGTCCCTGTTCCTTCGCCCACTTCGCCCAAGCAAGGTCTTCCAAGCCCGTCAAAGTTTCATCGTAATTATTTTTCTCCCACAGACTTTTGCGGATGGCGGCGTTGGCGTTGTTGCAGAAGGCGGTCTCTTGCTTCGGCTTGTTGACATCAGGATACCACTGGTGAAAAATCTGCTGTTCGGAAAACTTAGCGAAGTCGGGTCCGCGCTGTTTGCCGTAGGTCAGGGCAATTTGTTCATCCTCGAACGGGCGGAGCAAAGTCTCCAACCAGTCGGGGTAGACGGGGTAAACGTGGGCGCTGGCGATGACGATCAACTCGCGGGTTGCGGATTTAATCCCGAGGTTGAGCGAACGCCCGAAGGTGAATTCGTCGGAACGGATTCGAACGATTCGCGCGCCGAAGGATTCAGCGACAGAAACCGTCCCGTCGGTTGAACCAGAGTCGACGAGGATGATTTCCACATCTTTGACGGTCTGGTGGCGGATTCCCTCGAGCAAACGCCCGATATGTTTTTCTTCGTTATATGCACGGATGATAATTGAACAGTTCATGAATAATGCTTCATCTTCTCCCAAATTTGATCCCAAGGCAAACGTGTCTTTCGGCAGACGTAAATTCCAGGCGGATTTGCCAAATCGTTGTCAATGCCGTAGGAGTTGGTAACTGTTCCTTCCACAGTGCATTGATCGAAAAGCAGGTTGAGGTAATAGGAGTCGAACCCCACGACAATCACAGTTTCGGGCGGAGGATTGTCGTAGCCCCGCAGGTAGAAAGTATCCGAGCCGCTGACAGCTTTGGGGAGTCCGTACTCGCCGCCAAAGGTGTTCAGCGCGGCGGCTTCGTCGTTCTCGCCAGTGACAATACCCGTCCGCGCTTTTTCCTCGTCGGGCAGGGCGGCATAAATGTCTCCAACCTCTTTGACCATCTCATCCCAGCCGATTTGCTCGGTAAAAGTCTCATGCACTTCGCCGACCATATTGAAGACGGGGGAATTGATAGGCGCAATCGGCAGGGTGAGGATGCCCGCGAGGACAGATCCAAGAGCAATGGCGATCCAGGTTCCTCTTGCCGCGCCGCGCGCTCCCCGCTCTGACTTCTTTTCGAGCCAGCCCTGCCAGACCACCGCGCCAGCCGCAATCAACATCGGGTAGGCGGGCGCCTGGTAGTAGGAACGTCCCAGCGCAAGAAGGTACATCAGGAAGGTGATGACGAACATCCAGCCGAGCATTCGGTAGCGTTTGCCGTCTTCGCGGAAGAAGTAGAAATACAATCCCGCAATCCATATCGGGATCGCGGAAAGATTTGCGCAGAAAACGAATTGTTCGAGGATGTAGCCCTCGGCGCGCCCGATCTCGACATCCCGCCCGTGGATGCCCTGAAGAAAATCAAGCGAGATGAAGTTGTGCTGGATTTGCCATATCATGTTGGGGAGGAAAACCAGCAGAGACAAGCCGACTCCGCCCCACAGCCAGGGGCTTTTCAGGTAGCGCCGCGCGTCGGTCAGCAACACCCCGCCGACGATGCCCGCCGCGAAGAATGCCATCGTGTACTTGGTCATCATCCCCAGGCCAATTGCCGCGCCGATGCCCAGCCACCAGCGCGGATTCTCCGATTTCAATAGGCGGATGATGAAATAGGCGGTCACCACGCTCCACAGAAAATCATAGGTCACATACATGACGGTTGCTCCCTGCACAAGAGCGACGGGAGCAGTGGCTGTGGCAACCGCGGCAAGGATTTGCGCTGGACGTTTCGCGCCGAGTTCCCGCGCCATCAAGCCAGCCAGCACCAGCACAATGCTGTGTGCCAGCACGGCAAACGTCCGCGCGCTGACGAGGGACAAACCGAAGAGACTGATTGAGACACGCGTCAAAAACGGCGTGATGGGCGGATATTCCACATACCCCCAATCCAGATTGTAGGCGTTGTCCAGAACCACCATTTCGTCCTGATGGAATCCGTATTGGTGGTTGGTGAACATGTGAAGAAGGAACAACGCCAGAGCCAACAACACTAGAATATCATTGTCAGAAATGAAATCCGCAAGCCGACTCTTTTTCATGGGAACCTCCTGGTTTTTGAATCCATTATACGGCGCGGACGATGGAATAGTTCAAGAAAAAGTCTCAACTCAGTTTGCACAGGTCAATGAAAAACCAGAGAATCCCGTAATAGTTGACCAGCACGCCCGCAAGGATAAACAACCGCATGGAAAGCGAAAGGCGTTCCCCGGCGCCAAAAGCGAGCAGTACCAGCATCGGGAGAATCAAGTCCATCAAAAAGCGGAAGCCGAATTGAAAACTGCCGTTGTTGAAATAAAACAGCAAGGGCAGGGTCAGGAGGAGGAGGGAAAGCCATGCGCCCCACACCCACAGGGATTTTCCACGGGCTTTATACAAAAATACCAACGCGGGGGTCGTGATAAAAATGCTCATCCCGTCGCCATGTGGCGCGGGAAATCCGCAAGCGGGATTCCAACGCGGCAGGGCAAGGAACATCGTCTTCAAGTTGTTGACGATAAAACGCGGATGGAATTGACCGTATTCAGCAAGGGCGGGTTTGAGGTACTCCCCCACGTTCATGGTGCGATAGCCGAAATCGAAGAACGAGTCGAAGCGGATGAAGTTGTACCAAAGCAATCCCGATACCGCCGCCGTCATTGGGATGGCGGACAACAAAACCGGTTTGACCGACTGCCGCCAATCTTTGAGACTCATGGAATTCACTTCGAGATACAGGGCATAAAGCAGGAGCCACAACAGCGCGATGTTGGGGCGGGCGAGCATTCCGACAGCGAGGGAAAGGGAAGCGAGGAAAAAGGAACGCGTTTCCAACACCAGCAGGACAGCCAGCGCGGCGAAGGTCACAGTCACAATCTGGCTGAGATACCAGACATGCCCCACAAGCGACATGTACCAATGCACCGTCCCAAAGGCGAACAAAACCGTCAGCCTTAGATTCCCAGCATGGCTAAGGCGTGTCAAGCCGTTGCGGGTCAGCGCCCCAAGGATGGCATACGCCAGCGCCGCGTTCAACGCCCCGAAAAAGATTGTAAACTGAACCGTGTTTACCGATTCAACACCGTCCCTGGCGACTTGCGGCAGCATGAGCAGGGCGGGCAAAGGAGGAAAGCCAACGTACCATTCGCCCTCGTAACTGGTCAGATCGCGCGTTGAACCCACGTCAGCAAGGGTTGTCCTCCCGTCCAAAAATGCTTCTGCCAACTGGGGAAAATAAACGGTCTTCTTCGGGGTATCCCATACGAGGGTGATGAAATAAGACGAACTCAAATAGAGCAACCAAACTACCAGAAATACGCCAGCCGCCCTGCCGTAAAGCGAAAAGCGTTCTTTTTGTTCAGGCTTGTATCTCGACAGCAGAATGAAGAAAACGATCAGAACAACAACAGCCGCGATCATTTCAATATTCGGCTGGATACCCTTCCTGATGAAGTGCCTGATGAGGAGATTGAAATTTTGAGGCTTGACCATCCGCCTTGAAAGGGTGTCAGCCAGAATAAATCCTGCCGTGGCAAGACCACACAAGGCGAGGAACAACTCAGGCAGGGCATTCTTGATGGAGGTCGCTTTCATTTACCAATCGTTGTTTTGTTCGTAACCCAGTTTCACCAGCAAATCGCCCGCCACGTCCTTGAAGATTTTTTTATGCTCGTCGGTGAAGTGCTTCTTCCATTCGCCTGTCTTGCCTGAGCGGAAGGTCGGGGACTTCTTCGGGTTGATGGAAGTTTCGAGGGAATCCAGAATCAACTCGCGGGTGGCGCGGAGCGGGATTCGGCTGAGGAGGTGATCCATGATTCGAGTCAGAGTCGCGGCTCGGGCGTGGATCAAATCCTCGAAGTGGATGGTCAACACTTCGGGCTGATTCAGCCAATCGAGGTAGGGGGCGAAGCGCCCGGCGATGTCTGGAAAATCGTCCTGAACATCGTCCTGAGCGTAGTCGAAGGACGCCGCGCTTCGACTACGCTCAGCGCGAAAATCGGGTCGGCCCAAAATGCTGACGTTGAGCCGCGCGTCGAAATCGGGCAGGGACTTGTAATACTCGTGGTGGACGTGACGCGCCTCCATGTCGGTGACGTAGAAAACATGCGAGACGACCACGTCGCGCGGGTCGCGAAAAATAAAATACGGCGCGAACTTGGGCGAGCAAACGCGGCGGACTGCTTCGGGGCGGGCGAAGAGATGCGCCGAAGCCACGTCACGCAGACGAAGAGAGTCGAGCCAGGCAATAGCTTGTTCGGGACTGCGCTTGCGTCCGCTCTCGCCTTCGTATTCGGCGTAGAACGAGTGAACCCGTTTGGCATAGGGCGCGACGTTCGAGAAGCCAAGCAAAATCTGGTCGAGCAGGTGTGTGCCGCTTTTGGGAAATGAAATGCCAAGCAGGACGGGAAGGTCGGCAGACTGGGAAGCGAAGCGCAGGCGCTGTGCAATTTTTTCGGTCTGGTAGAGTGTGGAACGAAGGATGGATTTGAGGGACATGCAGTTACCTTGCTAGGGGTTTAGGTCGTAAAGATAGGCGGAAGAGTTGAAAGAGACAATACTATCCATCATTGTGCCGTTTTCGTCAAGGTAGTCGGTGAAGAATTGCAGGGGATCGCCCTCGCAGTCGCCGCATTCTATGACTTCAGAGAAGATAAACCAGACCCTCTCGCGCCCGTGCAGGTCTTTCACGTTCACCAAAAAACGGTCGATTGCTTTTTTGGGGTCCTGCCTGTCCACGCCCGCGATGACGTTTTCAGA
>CAILWD010000683.1 GCA_903837815.1 uncultured Chloroflexota bacterium
CCAGTTTCCGTCCTGATCTGTGGACGTCATATCCGTGAGTCGGCTGACCCGCGAGCCTCTGCCCGTCAGATGCGTCTGGCGCTCGCCGACTTGTGGTCGCGCTCCTCCACCAGCATTTCTTCATCTCAAAACCTCTCCCCTGTGGCAGGACTACCCGATCTCGCGGCAAAGGCTGTCCGCTGGGGAGTGAGCGAGATGGGACTGCAACTGGTTGTGGACGGGCGCGAATGTCCCGGCTGTGATTCTCCCCGCCGCTTTTGTTTGGGGACTCACACCGAGATCGTCTGCCCGAACAATTTGCGCTCCGACGATGTCGTCCGCAGGCTGGCGCAGACGCTGACCTCAAACGGGACGTTTGGGCGGGTCAACGACAGCGTGTTCTTCCTCGACCCGGCGAAGTTCGGCGACCTTTCCCGCAACCGGGTAATCGAATTATTGAATGCCACCGGGGATGCGCTCAGGCAATTGGGCGCCCCGGTCGATGTCAACGCGGGCATTAAATCCGCGAATCAAGTACTTGGAATATCCTAGGAGGTACGAACGAATATGGCTACGACAAATCTGCAAATGACAGCTTTGGGCATGGTCGAAACAAGGGGATTGGTTGCCTCGATCGAGGCGGCGGATGCGATGTTGAAGACAGCGCATGTGACCCTGACGGGGCAGGAGGACATTGGCGGGGGCTACACCACAATCTTTGTGCGCGGCGAGATCGGCGCTGTCCGTTCCGCAGTGGATGCGGGAGCCGCGGCGGCCAAACGCGCGGGCGAACTGGTGGCAGTGCATGTCATCGCCCGTCCTCAGGCGGCAATCGAACCTTTGCTCCCGCAGGGCTCGGTCAAATAAACGGAGGAAGCCGCGATGCAAATACGAACATACCTACTCATCGACCAGATGCAGCCCCAATACGGCGCGCTGACTGGCAAAACCATGCAGGGCGAAATCCCGGTCGAAGGCATGGCGGAGATCTACATCGAGACTGCGCCCGCCTCTGACATTTACCGCGTGATGGATATTGCTCTAAAAACAACAGACGTCCGCGCCGGTGCGCTGGCAGTGGAACGCGAGTATGGCTCTCTGGAAATCCACTCGCGCCACCAGGAATCAGTGCAGGAGGCGGGGCGACGGGCGCTGGAGGCGTTGGGACTGACCGAGAGCGATCGCTTGAAGCCGGAGATTTTATCCTCGCTGTTGATCTCCAATGTGGATGCCTTTCAGGCACAACTGATCAACAGAACCTCGTTCGGCGGATTGTTACTGGCAGGCCAAACGCTTTGTGTTTTGGAAGTGATGCCCGCCGCCTACATCGTGCTGGCAGCAAATGAAGCCGAAAAGGCGGCGAACATCACGCTGGTGAATTACACCCCGCGCGGTCGTTCGGGACGCCTGTACTTCTCCGGCACAGATGCCGAAGTGCGCCAGGCGCGTGATGCGGCTGTGAAGGCAATCGAAGCCCTGCCCGGTCGAAAGGCGAAGGGTAGCTAGTCATGCGGATCTTCTACACGGGAAGTGATATCGAGGACCTGGCTGCCAGCGGCATTCGCCAACTGGAAATTGGTCCTGGCGTGGCGCTGACCGACGCGGCTCGCGAACGGGCAGAGGAATTGGGCATTGCCCTGGTGACAGCGGGAACCGCTCAAGCCAGCAAGGTTGCTGTAGCCTCTGCCCCAGCGAAGAGCGAAGCGCTGCCGTCCAAGCCGCGCGGCTGCCAGCATGGACCGTTGTCTGCAAATCGCAGCCAATCCTCCGCGAGCGGCGGTCCCGTGGTGGATCAATTGGTGGAAGCAGTCAGCGCTTTAAAGAAGCGAGGAGGCTAGGATGCGGATCGCAAAAGTAGTGGGTGTGGCAGTCGCCACTGTCAAAGACCGAAGGCTCGAAGGCGGCAAATGCCTGCTCGTAGCCGCCGCCGACTCGGCAGGCAAGGAACAGGGAATTCCATTCGTGGCGCTGGATATGGTCGGCGCGGGCGAAGGGGAACTGGTCATGATCGCGGAAGGCAGTTCGGCGCGTGTTGCGGCTGGCGATACCAACCGCCCGGTGGATGCGGTGATCGTGGGCATCCTCGACTCCCTGCGCCACAACGGCAAAATGACTTACACAAAAAGTTAATCAGGAGACAGGTGATATGGCTCAAGATACAGTCGAAGTAATTGGAACCCAGGCATTGGGAATGATCGAAACCCGCGGGCTGGTGGCAAGCATCGAAGCCGCCGACGCGATGGTGAAAGCCGCTAACGTGACCCTGCTCGCAAAGCGCAAGATCGGTGGCGGATATGTGACCGTGATGGTTCGCGGCGACGTTGGTGCGGTCAAGACCGCGCTGGCGGCTGGTCGTGAAGCGGCGGGACGTGTCGGCGATGTGGTTTCTGTCCGCATGATCCCCGGTCCGCACATGGAACTCGAAACCCTGTTGCCCTCTGCGGCAAAGTAAAGGCGGCTGGCAATGAGCGAGCCGGTAAAGATGACGGTGACACGCCTGCAGCGCAAGAAGCGCAGCGGTGAGAAGATCACCCTCCTGACAGCCTACGATTTTCCGATGGCGAAGTTCATTGGCGAAGCCGGGGTGGACATGGTGCTGGTCAGCGATGCCGTCGGCACAGTGGGGCTGGGACGTTCCGAAGCGGTGTCGGTCAGCGTGGAAGAGATGATCTATCACACGCAGGCTGTGGCGCGCGGAGCAGGAAACGCGATGGTTGTGACCACCCTGCCCTTTGGCTCCTACGAAACCGTCGAGCAGGCAGTTGCCACCGGCGTGCGATTGATGAAGGAAGGTCACGCCGATGGCATCCACATGGAAGCCACCGCCGCCGATGCACCCAAGTTGAAGGCATTGGTTCACGCGGGCGTGCCGGTGATGGGTCACCTGGGAATCACGAAGCAGAAGATCGTCCGCACGGGGTCGATCCAAATTCAAGGGCGGACAGCTTCCAGCGCGGCAACGGTTGTGGCGGACGCAGTGGCATTGGCAAACGCAGGAGCCTTTGCGCTGATCCTCGAATGTATCCCCGACCGCCTGGGCGACATCATCACCCGCAGCCTGGAAATTCCCACCATCGGAATCGGCGCCGGGCCGAATTGTGACGGGCAGGCTCTGGTTACGCAGGACATGCTGGGAATGTTCAAGGAAATGTCGCCGAAGTTTCTCAAAGTGTATTTGGATTTGACCCAGATTATTGTTACTGCATTGACACAATTTAGAAATGAAGTGGAACGGGGACAGTTCCCGGGTCCGGAACACTGTTACGCAATCGATGACGAGGAACTGGGCAAACTGCTGACCCAGTTGCGAAGCAAGGCAATCCAATAAATCAAAAAGGAGATACGAACATGGCTGAGTCTCTAAAAGGAAAAGTTGCGGTTATCACGGGGGCCGGGTCTGGATTCGCAAAAGCCACGGCGGAGTTGTTTGCCAAACTCGACCAGGTCGATCTTGTATTGATCGACTACAACGAGAAGGCGCTTCAAGCCACGGCTGACGCCTGCAAGGCGTTCGGTTCGAAGGTCATCGCCCTTGCGGCTGACGTGACCAAACTCGAGACGTTCACGAACGCCTTCAAGGAAACGATGGACAACTTCGGCAGGATCGACTTCCTCCTCAATTATGCAGGCGGCGCCCTCAAAGTGGCTCCCATCGAGGAAATGGACGACGAGATCAACCGCCGCATCATCGACTTGAACCTCACCAGCGCCATCATGAGCTGCCGCACCTTTACGCCGCAGTTCAAGAAGCAGGGCTTTGGCAAGATCATCAACGTCTCCAGCGCCTGTGACCGCCGCTCGTGGCCGGGCTGGTCGATCTATTCAGCCGCCAAGGCGGG
>CAILWD010000684.1 GCA_903837815.1 uncultured Chloroflexota bacterium
ATGCTAATTTCTTGCCCCTTGCTAATCGTGCTATACTCCATTTTAGATCCTCCTCGGTTTTTGCTTGTTCGCACTCGCAATTTTACCGAGAAGGATCTTATTTTTCACTTTTTGTCAAGCGACTTTGCTACAGCCATGTTTACCGCGCTCATTTCGCCGTTTTTGGATCGAGCGGGTTGCAAACAGGACCAATACAATCATGGCTGGGTAGATGGCAAGAAATGCAACCCCCAGAGTGGTGGCGACTTTCTCGCGGGTATCTTCCAGAAGTTGGGCATTGAAATCCGCGCACAATGCGCCGACGGATTCTGCATTGGAGTCGAGGATGGGGGAGCAGGATGAAATCCAGGTTCCCCATTCGTCGGTATAAACCGTTGTGTCCGCCACAGTCCTTTCCAATCCTGCAATTTGAGGGGCATTGGCATTGACGGCTGTGATCGATTTCTTGTACTCAATATCTGCTTCGGGGTCTGTAGAGTTAATGATCAAAAACTCATTGGCTTTGTCTCCCCTGGTAATGGTGTACAGCGCAACTTCCACCCCAACGTTTTCATTGGTATCTATCACGTCGAGCATGAAATATTCAAGCGCGGAATAATAATCATCTTCGTACACTTCGTCGGCTCCAGCAGGGAAATGGTCGATGAAGGCTTGAAAATCATTGCCGCTTATGAAACAAACGCTGGTTTCCACGAGCGCAAGCATCTGGTTCTTGATTGAGGTAATGGCAAGGTTGCTGGTTACTGTATTGAGCCAGAAGAACAAAACGACATAGGCAATGGTAAATACTCCGAGTAGTAAATAGGTCAGCCGGCGCAGACGGGCGCCGAGTTTCGTTTCAAGCAACAGCTGCTGCTCCTTTGCGCGCTTCTCCTCAATCTGTGCGTTTTCATCCGAGCGGCTTATTGAAACATATTCCTTTTGCAACGCGGTTGGAGTGGGTGGTTTGCCGACATTTACCCGTATCTGTGCCTCTGCGTCGACGAGTTCGCTTCCGCGCAGAAGGAAACTGCCTTCCCTATTGTTGCGTTCCCATTCCAGGGCTTTCACCTGTAAACTGGCATGAGCCTTCACCCAATCATAATCTGTATGGATGGCGGTGAGCAATTTATCGAACGCCTCTTCGAATTTGTCCTGGGGGCGCGAGAAGAAAATGAAGTTTAAATGCGTAAGCGTGGGCGGGGCTTCCTTCATGTCTATTTCGCGCGCCACCACTGGGATGATACGTTTGCCGTTTTTGATGGCGTGCGCAAGTTCGTCGGCGCAGACGTTCGAGAGAATCGAATCAGGGCTGATGATGAAAACGAAATTATCAGATTCTTCGATCCCTTTTTCGATCTCTTTCATCCAATCGACGGTGGGTGGGATGTCCTGCCAATCAATCCAGGCTTCCATGTTTTGCGCGGCAAAACCATCCGCCAGTTTTCTGGCAAAACCCGTGTCTTTTCGTGAATAGGAAATGAAGAGTTGATTCATGGAGTATCTCCTCTCGGCTTGTTTGTGATGAATATTATCACAGCCTTGAAGTTTCCCGCCCGATTCTAATTGCCTTGACAAATGAATAAAAAATTCATAAAATACGAACCAATGGTTCATAATCTATTCTTCGCAGACTGGAATCAAATCCACGCAACCATCCTGAAGTTCGAGGGGGAGGGCGTGGTCACGCGCACGTTTCGTCGGCTAGACCCGGAACGTCAGCGGGCGATTGTCGAAGCCATTCTGGATGAAGCCATCGAGAAGGGTCCGACATCGGTCAATATCAAGCGGGTCGCGGACAGGGCAGGGGTGGCGGTGGGTTCGTTGTATCAGTATTTCAACAACCGCGAAGGCTTGCTGACCTTTGCCACGCGATTGTCTGCCAGCCTGATGACCGACGCCTTCCAGTTGATCGAGCCTTACCTGCGCGACATGCCGTTGCGAGATGCCCTGCGAGCCTATCTCATGGGCGGCATGGAATGGGGCGACACGATGACTGGTTTGATTCAGTTCGTAGCGCGGGCGGCGTACACGGGCGACCCAGCCCTCGCCAAAACTGTCGTCCAACCCATCGCCGACGCGATGTTGGAGATCGTGAAAAACCTGTTGGCATCGGCTCAAAAACGCGGCGAACTTCGTCCCGACCTGGATTTGGATGCCGCGGCGCGGGCGGTCAACGCGCTCATCATCGCTGTCGGCGACTCGCACTTGTTGCCATATCTCAACAACTACTTCTGCGTCACAGATGAATCCATGCCGCTGGAACGTGTGATCGATGCTGTAGTGGATTTGGTTGTGAGAGGAATTTCGTATTAAAAAGGAATTTGATTTATGCCCCCACTCATGCGACGTATCTTCTGGTTTCTCAACAAGTTCTTCATGGTTCCCATGTTTCAGCTTGGATTTGGCCCGTTCTTTGGCAACCCGCTCACGGGTTACATCATGGTGATGAAGATCATCGGGCGCAAGACGGGCAAGGTGCGACTGACGCCAGTTAATTACGCGATCCACAAGGGAGATGTCTACTGCATCTCTGGCGGACGCACAACTTCAGATTGGTTCCGCAACCTGCTCGCAAACCCCGAAGTTGATTTGATCCTGCCTGGGGGAAGCATCCACGCCCGAGTGGAAGAATCCGCCAACCCGAAATTGAAACTTATCCTCGCCCGACAGGTTTTGAAGAACGCGGGCTTCGCTGGATTCTTCGAAGGTTACAACCCTTTCACCATCACCGACGATGAACTGGCGCAAAAAATTGAAGACCTGCCTCTTCTGCGTTTTCATCCGCAGGGACTTGGCAGCGGACCGTCTGATGCGGGCGGCTGGGCGTGGATTTGGACTTTTGTCCTCACGATTATTTTGATACTCTTGCTTCTGCGTTAACGTTGCTGTGATTTTCCTAATACTGTCCACCTGGGTAGGCGCAGCGGTGCTTTTTACGAATAAAATCGCTATCAACATCAACGTAAAAACGTAAAAGGATTGAATGAACACCTCTGTCTTACAAATCAAAAACCTAACCAAACGCTTCGGCGCACTCACCGCCGTTGACGACCTCTCGCTCGAAGTTTACGAAGGCGAAATCTTTGGCTTCCTCGGACCAAACGGCGCGGGTAAGACCACTTCCATCAGCATGATGTGTGGCTTGCTCAAGCCCGATGCGGGGCAGGTTTTGTTGCACGGCAAGCCCGTTCACGGCGGCGACCCCGAAGTCCGCGCGCGGGTCGGCGTGTGTCCGCAGGAGACCATTCTTTGGGACAAGCTTACCTGTCTCGAACAACTGGAATTCATCGGCGAAAGTTACGGCGTTCCCCGCAAGGTGGCTCGTCAACGCGGCGCGGATTGGCTCGAAAAGCTTGGGCTGAGTCCCAAGGCAAATGAAACAGGAAACAAGCTTTCGGGCGGAATGAAGCGCAGACTCAACCTCGCACTGGCGTTGGTTCATGATCCACAGGTGATCGTGCTCGATGAACCCGAGGCTGGGCTTGATCCGCAGAGCCGCGTGCTTGTGCGTGAAACCGTACGCTCGCTGGCGCGGATAAAAACCGTCATTCTCACAACTCACAACATGGACGAAGCCGAGCGGCTGGCTGACCGTGTGGCGATCATTAACCACGGGCGGCTGGTGGCGCTGGATACGCCCGATGCGCTCAAGCGGACGATAGGGGAGGGGGATGTGCTGGATATCGAGCTCGCATCTTCTGCCGACCTCGAAACTGGTTCTGCTTTGTTGAGTGAATCCAAGCTGACGGTTTCCGCCGTCAATCACACGCTGACCGTGCGGGGCAGAGGGCTGATCGAACAACTGCCGCGCTTGCTTGAAAGTCTGCGTTCGGCTGGCGTGAAGATCGGCGATGTGCGATTGCGTGCCAATACGTTGGAAGATGTGTTCCTGTCGCTGACGGGAAGGAGATTGCGGGAATGATGCGGAGCGTGTGGAGTGTCTTTCGTAAAAGTGTCCGTGAACAAAAACGCGACTTGTGGGTCATCGGGTTGAGCCTTGCCTTCGCGCCATTGTTCGTGATGATTTACTGGATGATGACAGGTGCCAGCGGGACGACTTCGTACGGCGTGCTGGTGATTAATCAGGATGTCCCTGC
>CAILWD010000685.1 GCA_903837815.1 uncultured Chloroflexota bacterium
GCAGCGGATCTTCGACCACGAGGTAGTGCATCGATTCGGGCAGGGTCATCGTCAGGCGCACGCGCACCAGTTCGCCGCGTTCGATTTCGGTGATGGGTTTCTTCGAGTCGTTCACCGTAAAGTATTCGCGGGTCACGCTCATGCCACGGTCGAGCGGCTGGATTTCTTCCACAGGCAGGGCGGTTTGAAGGAAGGCGGTGTAGTACAGGCTGCCCGTTCCGCCGCCGCGAGAGAAGACCAGCGCGTTTGCCTGTTCGGTCAGCAGGTCTTTCAGTTCCACTTGCAGGCGGGTGATTTCGCTCAGGGTTTCGGCGCTGGCTGTGCCCTGTTCCAGTTTTTCGCCGTTCAAGCCGATGGCAAATTTATAATCGGCTTCCAGTTCCTTTGACTCAACCATCCAATTCGTGAGCGCAATCAATGACCAGGCGGTTTCCTGCGTGGAATACCAGTGACCGCCTTCGCGGTGCGCCATCAACCAGCGGACAGCGTTTGCAGTGATGGGGCTTTGCGGTTCGAGTTGCACAAAGGCATTCAACACAATGGCAGTGGTACGGGTGTCGGTGTTCCAATTCCAGTAGTCGCGGCTGGCTTCTTCCCAGTGCGCGCCCGAAGCGGAGAGCAAGGCGGCGGAAGCCAGGTCAGACATCAGCGTGGACTCTCTTCCATCCCCCAGCAGGCGCAGGGTTTGGGCAAGGTAGGCTTTCCCATACAAACCGAGCGACGCGCGATTTTCATAGATGAAGTTGGTTTCGCCCGCACCCAGTTCGCCCGCCCGCGCCAGCACATACAGCATGAAGGCTTGGCGGTTGTATTGCCATGTGGCGGCGTTGCGGTTGAGATTTGGCAGGTTGTTCTTGAGGTAGGCAATGCCGTTATCCAGCGCGTTTTGAGAAATTTCATAACCCGACTCTTTGGCTTCGAGCAGACCATAAATTACATAGGCTGAAGTTTGCGGGTCGCTTTCGCTGCCATCCCACCAGTTCCAGCCGCCGTCGTACAATTGCTTCGAGTAGATTTTTTGCAGCGCGGCATTGACTTGCTGGTCGAGGTCGTCTTGCAGGGGCGAAGGAATGCCCGCCGCCTTGAGCGCCTGCGCCGTGATGACGTTGGGCAGGAAGCGCGAGATGGTCTGCTCCATGCAAAGGTAGGGATAATCTTCGAGATATTGGAAGCTGGATTCGAGGGACGCTGTGAGCGAGGGCGCGACTTCGATGGAGAGGGTTGCGTCGGTGAATTCGAGCGAGGTCGGCAGTTGAATCTTTTCCGTGACCGAGCCAGAGGCAGACATCATGCCCGATGTGCCGACCGTTTCGAGCGCGGTGTAGCGGAGAACTGGAATTCCCTGTAGGGGCGAGTCTCCAGACTCGCCCGTACCAACTGCGGGCTTGCTGGCGTCACTGAATTGTCCGCTGGTGGCGATGGCGGTCATATCCACCCGCTGTGCGTCGTCGTTGATGACCACATCCCAGGTGAGGTACACCTGTTGTTTTCCTTCGACGTTGACGGTTTGCTTCGCTTCGGATTTCAGCGTAACGCCTTTGGCTTCGAGCGAGACATTTACGTCGAGCGATTCTTCCGAGTTGTTGAAAACCGTCGCGCCGACCGTTGCCATGTCGCCGACGACAAAGAAGCGCGGCGTTTGCAGTTGGACAAAGAGCGGCTTCGTGCTGACCACTTCGTTGGCGGCTTCTCCCACGCGGGTATCGGCTGTGATGGCGCGGACATCCGAAACCCAGGTGGTCAGGTTTTCGGGCATTTCCACGCTGACTTGCGCCTTGCCGTCTTCATCGGTGACGAGGTCTGCTTTGAAGATGGCGGTATCTTTGAAGTTCTGGCGCACGGTGATGACGCCAGGCTCCCCGCCGCCGCCGCCGCCGCCCGCCGCCAGACCGTTGGGCATGGTTTCTTCGTAGGCGGCGATGTAATCATCGGCGCTGGAGACCAAGCCCAGCGCGGTGGAGACGCTCAACGCGGGGGCAAAGTAAAAGTCATCGAGCATGGGGCTGGTGTTGGGCGGCATGAGCGCCAGCACGGCTTTATCCACCACCGCAATCGAAACATCCGCCGAAACGGGCTTGCCTTCGATGTCTTTGGTTTCGACGGTGTAGGTGACTTCATCGCCGGGGCTGGTCAAATCCTTGTCCGCTGTCACCGAGACATCGAGAGTCTTTTGCTTGGTGTCGATGTTAATTTTGGTCATGCCCATCTTGAAATCGGGCGCGCCGCTTTGTTCCGCGCCGCTTTGTTCCGCGCCGCTGATGACGGTGACGGAAACGTAGGCAATGGGAGCCATTTCGTCTGTGATGGGCAACTTGTAAATGGTGCTGTTGCCTTCGAGTTGAACCACTTCCTGCTGGTAGATGTGACCGCGTTCATAGGTGATGAGCGCGTACACTTTTTGCTGGAAGGGTTGGGCAATAAGAATTTCTGCCGTCTCGCCAGGCTGGTACATATCCTTGTCGGCAATCAGGCTGAAGGCGCGGTCGTTGGTCTGACGCCAGGTGATTTCGCCCTTGCTGGCAACCCAAACATACGCGGACGAACGATGGGGATTTCCCCGCGAATCTTTGGCCGTGACCAGCGCTTTGAAAACTCCGCCCTTGTTCGGCGTGAATTCCACCCGCGCCAGGCCGTCTGCGTCTGTGATTGCCTCCTGCCTGCCAGCGGGGATTTCCTTGACCGTCGTGACCCATTCCAGTTGTCCCTGCTTGTTTTCTTCTTGCACGCTGAACCATTGCCGCTCGAAGAATTCCACCGTCAGGGGTTGACCCGCTACCGGGTTGGAATCCCAATCGAGGACGACGAGGTTGAAGGGTTGGGCTTCGCCCTCCTTGCCGATGTATTTCTCGGCGCGGATTCCCGCGTAATATTCCGATTGGTGAACGACGACGCTGGTTGTGCCGCTGACGGTGTTACCCGCCACGTCGGTCACGTTGGCGTTGAAAATCATCCACTGGCTGACTTTGCTCTCGCTACCGCCAAAGGTTTGTTGAACTTCGAGATGACCGTTTTCATCGGTGACGCCAGACCCTTTGTCCACTTCGTCCCGCATGGGGTATTCGTTGAACTCCCACGACATGTCCCTGTCCCAATCCATGAAGTTGTACTGGCTGTACTTGGAAGACGGGTTGAAATAAAAGGTCGAGGATTCGATGAACCAATCGGCGCGGGCGTTTTTGAGGACGCCGCCCGAATAATATTCCGCGTCCAAGCCAAAGGTGACGGAGCCGCCCGCGAGGATGTCTTCCTTGTCGGGCGCGGCGCTGACTTCAAACTCAGGCTTCTTGTATTCCGCCACGCTAAAACTGACCGACGAAATGGGCGCTTGGTCAGGCGCGGAACTGCGATAGACGTAGAGAGTGTAATATCCCAGCGAGACATCTTCGGCGAGGGTCAGGCTTCCGTTGAAACTGCCCAACTCGTTCACGGGCAGGTCTTCGGCAAAGATTTTATTGCCCCATTGCTCGGCAACCACATGCACTTGTTTCAGGTCGGGCAGGCTGTAATGCAGGTCGTCGTTGTTCCGCAAAATGCCTTTGAAAAACACTTCCTGATTGGGGCGGTAGATGGGGCGGTCGGTGTAGAAGTAGCCGCGCAGGTTCTCTTCGCCGCCGTAATAGTTTTGATAAATCCCAAAGTCATAAGTGGAGACATCGCTGCCCCAGTACAGGGCGGTGAAGGCGAAACGCCCTTCGCTTTCGGCAAGCGCGTAGTTCGCCGCTTTGATGTCTTCGAGGTATGCCAACCCGTCTGCGTTCGTTTCTGCCTGACCGATTTTCTTGAAATCGCCGTCGAAGAAAGTCACCTGCAAACCTTTTTGCGGCGCGCCGCTTTCAAGGTCGGTGAGCCAGGCAAGCCCTTCGGTGGGCGTGGCTTTCAAGGTCAGGTTATCGGTGGCGACGATGAAGACGTAGCCCTGATAGAAATTTGTTTCGTAGTTGTATTGCGGCACGTTCAAGCCGACAAAGTAAATGCCCGTTGGCAGGGGACTGCCTTCCTTGTCCAGCGGCAGGCGCTCGCTTTTGAGGACGTTCCTCGTTTCGCTTGCGCCAAACGTCCACTCGCGGACAGGCTTTTCACGCGGGGCAAGCGCGTTCGACGAAACGCTGCCAGAGGTGATCTGGTAGAACTCGTTGGTTGAAATCGGGTGAATGGCAACCGAAGCCTCGGCGATGTTCAAATGCTCGAAGTAGATTTCCTGTCCCGCGCCGAAGCGGTACACCAGCGGAGTCCACGGCAGGGCAAGCCGCGTGTAGGGCAGGTAATCGCCATTGTAGAAGGTGTACGAAAACTCGTCCTTGATGGTGTTGCCGTAGGGGTCTGCCATGCCAGGCAAAATCCGCACCACATAGTTGACGGCTGGCTCCAACCCGCCGATGGTCAGCGAGTTGCCATACGCGTTGTAATACCATTCGCTTTCGGGGTCGGCGGCGGGCGAAACCTGCACCCGTCCTTTCAGGCTGTCGAAGTCCATCGGCGAGACAAAGGTAATGCTGATGGATGAGTTGTACGCGCCATCCGCGTTGACAGGCGGGTACACTTCCTTGATGGCAGGAAATGGCACGGTGGCAAGTTGCGCCCACCATCCCTCTTTGAGATGTCCGCCGTCTGCCGCCGCCGCGCTGTCTGCCAGAACAAAATCATAAAAACTGGCTATCTTTAAGTTTTCCTTCGGTTCGATGGTGAGGAAGGTGGATTCATCGTCCCAGGCGAATTTCAGCGGTGTGGGTTGGTTGGTCTCGCGGTTGACGATACTCACCGCCGCTTCC